>JAXDJK010000680.1:0-3517 GCA_034665665.1 Acidobacteriota bacterium | reverse complement strand
CACGATGGCCGGGTCTGCCGCCTTCGCCGCCGTCGGAACCGCACCGGCCGGAGCCGAACCGCCGCTTCCAGCCTTTCTGAGCTCCACGTCGCGCTTGTTCGGCTCGCCGAGCTTCAGCTTCACCGTCTCTTCAAACGGCGTGTAGCCCGGCGCGGAGTAGGTGAACTTGTAGCGGATCGTGCCGTCGAGGATGAAGGCCGCGTAGTTGCCGTCCTTCCTCGCCTTCACTTCCTGCTTCACCGTCTTCGCTTCGACCGCCTCGTACTTCACGATCGCGTTCTCGACCGGCTTCTTGGTCTCGGCGTCGAGGATGACGCCGCTGAGCCGCGCTTCACCGGCCGCAAAGGCAGAGCTGGCCGCAAAAACAACACTCATCGTCCAGAGCGCGAGAGTTTTCCGCATCGTTCGATCTCCTGTGTAGATATGGTAACGAAGCGCGGCTGAAGCCGATTCCGGCCTCACTCGAAGGTCAAATACGTCTGATCCTTCAGGCCCCGCTCGTAATCCTGCAGCAGGCGCATTCCCTCGCCCGGCTTCAGGCGGTCCTGCTTGATGGCCACGTCGATCTGCTGCTTCATCCGCTTCTCGAGATCGCGCCAGTCCCACTGCGTCATGGCCAGCACCTCGCCGATCGGCTGCCCCGGGATCTCTTCCTCGATGTAGAAGCCCGCCTCTTCGTCCGGATCGAGGAAGACATGCACCTCGTTCACGCGGCCGAACAGGTTGTGGATGTCGCCCATGATGTCCTGATAGGCACCGGTCAGGAACACGCCGAGGTAGTACGGCTCGTGCGCGCGGATCTCGTGGAGCGGGAGCGTCTCCCGCTCGTCATTGAGGTCGATGAACTTCGAGACCTTGCCGTCGGAATCGCAGGTGATGTCCACCAGCGTCGACTCCAGCTGCGGCCGCTCGTTGAGGCGATGAATCGGCGTGATCGGGAACAGCTGCCCCAGCGCCCAGTGATCCAGCAGCGATTGGAAGACCGAGAAATTACAGATGTGCTGATCGGCCAGCTCCGTCTTGAGATTACGAAGATCCTCCGGCACATCCTCGGCGTCCATGCGGCGGATGATGATCTGCATCCGTTCCGCGATCTGCCAGAAGAGCGACTCCACGCGCGCCTTCACGTCGAGGTTCAGCTGGCCGACCTCGAACAGCGTCTGGGCCTGCTCCTTGATCTGCTGCAGATCGTGCCACGCTTCGTTGAGCGCGTCGGGCGCGAGACGGCTGTCGATCTCCAGGAGCTCGCGCACCAGCTTGTGGTCCGCCGCCTGGATCTCCCGCGACTCGAGCGGCGTCTTTTCGATCGCGCCGAAGGCCTGCACCACCAGCACCGAGTGGTGCGCCACGGTGGCTCTGCCGGACTCCGAGACGATGTGCGGATGCGGCACCTTCTCGTCGTCGCAGATGTCGGCGATGTTGTAGACGACGTCGCGCGCGTACTCCTCGGCGGAGTAGTTCATCGACGAGTGGAAGGTCGAGCGCGAGCCGTCGTAATCGATGGCCAGCCCGCCGCCGACGTCCAGGTACTCCAGGCGATGCCCCATCTTGTAGAGCTTCGCGTAGTACATGGCCGCCTCGCGGACGGCGCGCTTGATGGTCAGGATGTCGGGGATCTGGGAGCCGATGTGGAAGTGCAGGAGCTTGAACGACGACTCCATCTTCGCATCGCGGAGCACTTCGATCCCTTCGAGGATCTCGGCGGTGGAGAGCCCGAACTTGGCGTGCTCGCCGCCCGAGGTGGCCCACTTACCGGAGCCCTTCGACAGCAGGCGCACCCGCATGCCGATGTACGGTTCGACGCCCATCTCCGCGGCGATTCTGGTGATGAGCTGCACCTCGGAGATCTTCTCGGCGACGAGGATGACTTTCTTCCCGAGCTTTCGCCCGATCAGTGCCTGCCGGATGTACGACGTATCTTTGTAGCCGTTGCAGATGATCAGCGCTTCAGGGTCGTTGTGCACGGCCAGGCCGGCGAACATCTCCGGCTTGGAGCCGACTTCGAGGCCGAAGTGGAAGCCGCGCCCGGCGTCGAGGATCTCTTCGACCACCTCGCGGAGCTGGTTGACCTTGATCGGAAACACGCCGCGATAGAGGCCGCGGTAGTTGTTCCCGCGGATGGCGTTGTTGAAGGCGTTGTTGATGAGCTCTACGCGATGCCGGAGGAGGTCCTGGAAGCGGATCAGGATCGGCGAGTCGAGCTTCTGCGCTTGCGCCTCACGCAAAACGTCGATGATCGGGACGGCGATGCCTTTCTCCTGCAGCGGCGAAACCGTCATGTCCCCGCCCTCGGATACGCCAAAGTACCCGGCGCCCCAACGGTCGATCATGTAAAGCGACACCGCGTCTTCCACGGTCCACGCCTGCTCCTGCTGTCCTTCGACGATCTTGGGATGTGTGGTCAACGCTTGAACAGTCCTCCAGTCGGCGAAGAATAGAACAACGCACCCCCGCATGTATCCGTGATTTTCAGGATGGCTACTTCGTGCCGGCGATGAAGCCGCGGAAGAACTCGGTGAGCTCGTCGTTGATCTTGCCGTCTGTCCAGTGGCCGACGCCCTCGTATGTGTGGAACGTGGCGTTGGCGCCGGCCTCGCGGTAGAGGGTCTGGACGCGCTGCCAGCGATCGGGTTGCATCTTGTCGCCGATGACGTGGAAGACGATGGCGCGCTCGGGGTCGGTGTAGCCGTCGTCGAAGCGGAGGGCGTCGTTGTCGTCGAGGGCGCCCATGTAGATGAACTGCGGGACGCGGCGCCACGCGGCTTCATCGAAGCGACTGCCGGCGACCTTTTCGAGATCGGCCAGGCCGAGGGGGAACGGCAGGGCTACGGAATCGAGCGTCCTGGCGGGGATCATCAGCAGACCGTTCAGGCCGCCGGTGGCGACTGCGCGAACGCGCTCGGGATGGAGGAGCGTGAAGCGGTTGGAGAAGGTGCCTGAGGCGGAGAAGCCGGTGAGCAGCACCTTCTCTTCGACCGGAAAGCCGGAGGCGCTGAGGCGCGCGCGGGCGTCGTCGATCATCGCCAGCAGCTGCAGATCGACGCGGCGGAGCGGACCGCGCTCGATGAGCATCGTGTCGCGGTCGAGCATGTGGGTGTAGAGCTGCCAGTCCGTCTCGGGACGGGGGAAGACCGGCACGAGCAACGGCAGATCGAGCTTCGTGGCCACGTAACCGCCGATGGCTTTCTCGGCCAGATCCTTCGCGGCGGCGAGATGCACGGCCAAGTCGTCCGAGACCTTGCCGGTGTTGTTCGGCTCCACCAGCAGATACGACGTACCGGCCGGGCGATGCGCGGGCAGGCGCAGGAGGTATGGGAAGTTGAACCCTTTCTCGGGCGCCGCGTCGATGACCTGGATGCCGGCTGCGAGTGTCGGCAGCGGTTGCGGGGCGGGTGCGTGGGCGCAAGCGGTGGCGAGGAGAAGGACGAGGAAGATTCGGACTCGCATTTCGGACCGCGTATCGTAGCGTCCCAAAGCGTGAAAGGTCTACGCGAAGCGTTTGGAGTGGGGGGGGGGG
>JAXDJK010000679.1:0-5177 GCA_034665665.1 Acidobacteriota bacterium | reverse complement strand
CGCTCGATGTTGTGCGGGACCTTCTCCGGCGGGAGGCCGAGCTGTTTAGTGACCGCTTCCACGATGCGCAGGTTGGCCTGGTGGATCAGCAGGATGTCGAGGTCCTTCACCTCGATCCCCGCGGCGGCGCAGACCTCGCGGACGGCGGCCGGCATCTTCGAGACCGCTTCCTTGAACACCTCGCGGCCTTGCATGTCGGGGATGAACGCGTACGTGTCGAGCTGCTCCTGGGAGACATACGGCCGGTTCTTGAAGCCGACGCCGGGGACGTAGAGCGCTTCGATGTTCGAGCCGTTGGTGAAGAGCCGCGCGCCGAGGAACCCGCGGTCGTCACCGTTCTCCGATGCTTCCACCACCACCGCGCCGGCGCCGTCGCCGAAGAGTACGGTCCGGTCGCGGAAGCGGGTGTTGAGCGCGTGCTCTTCCGGTGTGACCTCGCGATCCGACGCACCGATGATGGTGTCCCAGCCCGCCTGCCACGGCATGAATGGCGAGTGGACGTCCGCGCCGATGAGCAGCACGCGTTTGTACTTGCCGCTCTGGATCAGCGAGTCGGCCAGGTCGAGGCCGTAGAGAAAGCCGGAGCACTGCTGGCGGATGTCGAAGGTGGGGATGCTCTCGCGGAAGCCCATCTTCGCCTGCACTACCGGGCCGTTGCCGGGGAAGAGGTGGTCCGGCGTCATCGTGGCAAAGACGATGGCGTCAATGTCGTCGCGCGAACGTCCCGCGGCCTTCAGCGCATCCTCGGCCGCCCGCATGCCGAGATCCGAGGAGCCTTCGCCGGCGTCGACGTAGTACCGCTGCTCCACGCCGCTGCGGGTGCGGATCCACTCGTCGGTCGTGTCCATGATCCGGGAGAGCGCCTCGTTGGTGACGAGGTTCTTCGCAATGTTGATTCCGGTGCCCGTGATTACGGATCTCATGGGCGGACAGTACATCAGCTGGCAGCTGGCAGCTATCAGCTCTCAGGGGGTGACCAGCGCCATACCGTCGGGAGCGATGCCGGTATCGACGTTGCCGGTGATCTTCATGATCTCGAGATCGATGCGTGCCACGGAGAACGGCTGGTAGACGCTGACGTAGGCGGTGCGGTTGTCGGCGGCGATGATGCCGCCGCCGGGCATGCCGCCCATGGCGATGCGGCCGAGCTCTTTGCGCGTGGCGCGATCGAGGACGATGGTGCTGCCGCTGGGCATGTCGAAGAGCAGGACGCGCCGTCCGTCCGGGGAGATGGCCACGCGGGCGCTGACCACTTCCGGGAGCAGCGTGGCCACGACCGTGCCGGTGCGGGTATCGATCACGGACACCCCGCCGCCTCCGCGGTGTGCGGCCCAGACTTCGAAGCCATCGGGTGTGAGGGCGATCCCTTCCGGCCCTTTGCCGACCTTGATCTCCTGCGAGGCGTTCGCGGTGGTGCCGCTGCCGACGTCGATCACCGAAACCGAATCCGCGCCGATGTTGCCGCTGTAGAGACGCGTGGCGTCGGCGTTGAGGGCGATCATGTGGCTGCCGGCCGCTCCGGTGTTGCCGGTCCAGCCGATCGCGCCGGTGGTGCGGTCGAGCCGCACGGCGACCTTCGAGGTCTCGGAGGTGGCGAAGAGCTGGCCGCCGCGAACGACCAGGCCATGCGGCCGCTTGTGCGGGGCCAGCGAGAGCCGGCCGGTCTCGCGCCGTGTGGCCACGTCGATCACCGCGATGGAGTCGCCGACAGTTTCGCGGTCGCCGTACAGGCTGACATAGGCGGTCCGGCCATCTTCCGACACCGCGAGCTCGTGCGGCGCCGGTGATACCGGGATGCTCCCGAGGACCGTCAGCGTGCTGGCGTCGACGAACGAGAGCGTCTTCGAGCCCTGATTCACGACCAGCAGCAACGGATGGGCGGCCGGCGGCGGGGCTGAGGCGCAACCGAAGAGCAGGAGTGTGATCGCAGCGAGGAGTGGCGAGCGCATGCGGCCATAATCGCGGCCGCGCGCGGAACGGACACGGCAATTGTGACGAGCCGTACCAATCCCGCCGTGAGCCGGAAAATACGTGCCCTACGCGTCGTGCTTGGCCGTGAGCGGGAGCAGATCCTCGGCGGTGAAGGTGTACTTGCGGCCGCAGAACTGGCACTTCACCTCGGTGCCGCCCTCCGCGATCATGTCGTCGAGCTCCTGGCGCGGGAAGAGAGTGAGCGGGGCCAGGGCACGCTCGTGGTTGCAGGAGCAGGTGTAGCTGACGGGGATGCTGTTACCGCCGTCCATCTGCCTGTAGTCGACGCCCTCGAGCACGGTGGCCACGGCCTCTTCGATCGGCAGCTTCTCGAGGAGCGTGCTGAGCGAGGGCGCTTCGCGGAGGATCTTTTCCATCCGGGCGATCGACTCGTCCGTCGTGTGGGGAAAGGCCTGGATGACCATGCCGCCCGCGGCGGCCACGCCGTCGCGGCGGTTGAACACGCCGAGGAGCACGGCCGAGGCAATCTGCTCGGAGCTCATCAGGTAGCGGGTCAGGTCCTGGGCGATGCCGGTCCCTTCCAGGAGCAGCTGCGAGGTGTACGGCTTGCCGGATGGCGGGATGCCGCGGATGACGGTCAGCTTGCCGGTGCCAATGGCAGCGCTGACATCCAGCAGCGGGTCGTCGGGGACGGGATTGGCGACGTAGCCGCGCACGTGGCCGGCGATGGTGGCGTCGGCGATGACGGTCCCGAGCGGACCGCTGCCGTCGAAGCGGAGGGTGACGTACTGATTGCGGACGTCTTTGGCGAGGAGGCGCGCCAGGAGGAGCGAGCCGGTCATGGCTCGGCCGAGGGCGTCGGCGGCGACGGGAGCGAGATCGAGGATCTCGCGCGCTGTCTCGACGGACGTGGTCGTCTGCGCCGCGATCACGCGGAAGTCGCCGCTGCCGGCCATACCCTGAATCAAGCGATCTGGAGTTTCCATGGAAGTGTAGGAAACCCGGAAGACCGCCGGATTCTTTCGCGCGAGGGCTCGCCCCTTGCTACAGCTATGATTCAGAAACACGGCCGCGTGCGACGTGGACTCGCAGCGGACCGCAGCGAAAGGAGACGTACCCGATGGTTAATTTCGGCAAGACGTCCGTCGCCAGCGAGACCCAGACGCTCAAAGTCGGCGATCAGGCTCCCGACTTTGCGCTTCCCGGTCACCGCGGTGGTGAGACGTTCCGGCTCAGCGATGCGCGTGGCAAAAAGCACACCGTCATCGTGTTTTACCCCCTGGACTGGACCCCTGTTTGAACCGTGCAGATGCCCTCGTACGAAGCCGACATGGCCGAGTTCGAGCGGTACGATGCCCAGGTCGTGGGCATATCGGTTGACAGTGTTCCGAGCCACGTAGCATTCGCAAAATCGATCGGCGGCATCGAGCGCTACCCGCTCCTCGCCGATTTCCACCCCAAAGGCGAAGTCACGAAAAAGTATGGCGTCTGGAAAGAGGACAAGGGCATCAGCGAGCGCTCCGTCGTGATCGTCGATAAGGAAGGCATCGTCCGCTACATCGACGTCCACGACATTTCCGAAGCGCCGGATAACGCGCAGCTGCTCGAGACTCTTCGCGAGCTTTGATCGTTTTGACGGCGGGCTGTCCACGGGCCCGCCGTTCCCCTCGAGGTATGGAATGCTGAACATCTCCCGCCGCTGTGTTCCCTTCACCCCGTACGACAAAGAGCTGGCCTCGGCCGTCGTGACGCTCGTCTCCGCCACCGGCATCTACCTGCCGGACCAGGAGGCGTTCCCGCCGGAAGATCCGGGCGACATCAGTTACCGCGTGATCCCGGCCGAGACCGAAACGTCGACGCTGCGCATCGCCCATCACCACTATGACCACAGCGAAGCCGACACCGATCCAAACATCGTCTTCCCGCTCGATACGCTGCGCGAGCTGGTGAGCGATGGTGTGATCGGCGCGATCAACGACAAGCACTACAGCTACGGCTTCACCACGCGTCTCCGCGAGCTGTACGAGACGACCTTCCCGGAGATCGCCGATAAAGTCGAGCGCTCGAAGACGAAGCTGGTGGTGCTCACGGCCGGTTGCCCGGAGACGTGCCACCGTTCCGTCGGCACGCTGGCGCGCGAGATCGAAGCGCGCGGCATCCCCACGGTGATCATCAGCGCTTCGCCCGCGGCTACCGAATCCGTACGCCCGCCGCGCGCCATTACCTTCGCCAGCACGGCCATCGGCCGCATCGTCGGTCCCGCGAACGACCGCGAGCTGCACAAGCGGGTCGTGCGCGCCGCGCTGCAGACGTTTACGCAGGACGCGCAACCAGGCCGCGTCGTCGTCAAGAACGTTCAATCATGAAAGAAATCAGCGCAATCGGTTTCGGCGGCATGCCGCTCTCCATCCAGGGCCGTCCCGAGCAGGCCGTCGGAAAGGCTGTGATCAACGCCGCGATCGATGCAGGCATGACGTTCATCGATACCGCGGACGTCTACTGTTACGACGATCGCGACATCGGCCACAACGAGCGGCTGATCGCCTCGGTGGTGAACGCGCGTCCCGATCGCGATCGCATCTACGTGGGCACGAAGGCTGGCTTGCGCCGCCCACGTGGCGCCTGGACGAACGACGGCTCGCCCGCGCACATCCGAGAGGCGTGCGAGCAGAGCCTGCGCTCCCTCGGCGTGGAGCAGATCTGGCTGTATCAGTTCCATGCTCCCGATCCGAAGGTGCCGTTCGAGCAGAGCATCGAGGCCTTCGCCGAGCTCCACTGCGCCGGCAAGTTCCGGCATTTCGGGCTGAGCAACGTGTCGGTGGAGGAGATCGACGCGGCGACCCGGATCCTGCCGGTGGTGTCGGTGCAGAACCGGCTGAATCCGTACTTTCGCGAGGCGCTGCCCGTGGTGGAAGAGTGCGGCCGCCGCGGTATCACCTTCCTCGCCTACAGCCCCGTCGGTGGCGGCCGCCTGGCGAAGAAGCTCCCGCGGTTCGACGTGCTGCTCGACCTCGCGCAAAAGCACGACGCCTCGGTGCACGCCATCGTGCTGGCCTGGGTCCGCGCGCAGGGCCCGACGGTCGTGCCCATCCCCGCCGCCCGCTCCGTCGCGCACGCGGTGGACAGCGCCAGCTCGATCAACGTCAAACTCTCGGCCGCCGACATCGCCGCGATCGACGAGACGGAGTTCGATCGGGCCTAAACCGCGCCGGACTACGCGAAGCGTTTGTTGTGGGGGGGGGGGG
>JAXDJK010000678.1:0-4265 GCA_034665665.1 Acidobacteriota bacterium | reverse complement strand
AGATGGTCGAGCTGAAGGTGTACGAGGACATCCCGCACCTGCTCCATCCGATCATCACCGATCCGAAGCTCGCCTCCACCGCGCTGATCTGGGCGGTGAACGAGATGGAGAACCGCTACCGGACGCTCTCCGAGTGCGGCGTGCGCAACATCGACCAGTACAACGCCCTGCTCAAGGATCCGGACGGCCTGCGCCGCGCCCGCAAGATCGATCCGGAAACGCCGATGAAGGTGCCGGATCAGCTGCAGTACATCGTGATCATCATCGACGAGTTTGCGGACCTGATGATGGTCGCGTCGAAGGACGTCGAAGACTCCGTGACCCGCCTCGCGCAGAAAGCGCGCGCCGTCGGCATCCACCTGATCATCGCCACGCAGCGGCCGTCCGTGGACGTGATCACAGGCGTGATCAAGGCCAACTTCCCCTCGCGCATCAGCTACCAGGTGGCCTCGAAGATCGACTCCCGCACCATCCTCGACGCCCAGGGCGCCGAGAAGCTCCTCGGCAACGGCGACATGCTCTTCCTCCCGCCCGGCACCGCCCGCGTGCGCCGCATCCACGGCGCCTACGTCTCGGAAAAAGAGATCGTCGAGATCGTCGAGTTCGTGAAGAAGAACCAGGGCGAGCCAAAGTTCCTCGAAGAGATCACCAAGATGGCCGAGGAGAAGGGCGGCGCCGACGGTATCGAATACCTCGACGATCCCAAGTACGACGACGCCGTCCGCGTCGTCCTCACCACCGGCCAGGCCAGCGCCTCCTACCTCCAGCGGAGACTCAAGCTCGGCTACTCCCGCGCCGCCCGCCTCATCGAGATCATGGAAGCCAACGGCGTCGTCGGCCCCTCGCAAGGCAGCAAGGCGCGCGAGATCCTCGTCCGCGCCGACGACTACCCCCCCGCCAGCGGCGAAGCGATCTAACGCGCCAAACCGCGCAAGCTTCGCGTAGACCTTGCGCGCGATCGGTCGCCGCTCCCTTGAACGACTGCGCGTTCGCGGCGTTCATGAATCTTCAGGACCTGGGTAAGGAATCGGTCGCCTTCGTCACTCCGTATAGCGGAGGCTTCAGGCGATGGTTCGGATCATCCAGTGGAAAGAAACTCAGGTTGCTGTTCGCAACACCACCGACGAAGGACAGCCGCAGGAGGGTGAGTGTGATTCGTCGTATGCGTTCGTTTATGCCGGTCACGGCACGACCGATACCCACGGCAGGTGGATAACCAATCTCAAGACCATCAACTGCCTGCCGCCCGGCCCGGCTCACAACTCCTTGCCGTCGATCGTCGCTACACCAACGTTTAGCGGCTTGCTCACCGTCATGCCCCAGGCGGTGATTCTCGTTGCCAGGGCGACGCCCGGCGGGGGAATCGAAGTGCATAGTTTCGATCACAACGGTCAAGTCAAAGGCAATGTCCCGTTCTCCTGGCACTGTGTGGTGGAAGGCGAACTGGTCGTCTAGCCAAGCGTGAATGGGCGAGCCAGCGTGGCGGTGCTACGCGAAGCGTTTGGATTACGGCGGCCCGAGCCGCCGCAACGACGAACACGCCGAGGATGACTGAGCGAACGAGCGCGCAAGGTCCACGCGAAGCGTTTGGACTGCCGGCAGCTTTCTGCCGCTCTTGTACAGCCACAGGCTCTGCGCGTGGCCCCACGCGACACTCCCGCCGTGCTACGAGCGCTGCCGATGGCTATACAAAAGCGGCAGAAAGCTGCCGGCAGTCCAAACGCTTCGCGTAGACCTTTCACGTTCTCGGTCGTATCGCTCCGCGCCCTTGGCCCCGTTCCTGCTCTGCTCCCGTTCGCTATGCGTTGGACACCAGGCGGCTCTAGTGCGGACATCGAAGATCGACGTGGCGGCGGCGGCGGGGGCTTTGGCTTCGGCCGCGGGCCCACGATCGGATGCGGGGGCGCGATCGTGCTCCTCGTGCTCAGTCTCCTGACGGGCAAGAACTTCTTCACCCTCTTCGACGGCAGCGGCGGTGGTGGTGCAGTCCAGCAGGCGCCGTCGGAGCCGGGCGGCGTGTCGCCCTCGGTGCAGGAATCGCCGGAAGAGAAGCAGGCCCGCGAATTCGTCACCTTCGTCCTCAATGACACCCAGGACACCTGGATCAAGGTCATGGAAGGCGAGGGCGTCCCGTACCGGCGCACGAAGCTGGTGCTCTTCCGCGATGGCGTGCAGTCCGGCTGCGGCAACGCCAGCTCACAGGCCGGCCCGTTCTACTGCCCGTCCGATGAGAAGGTCTACATCGACCTCGCCTTCTACGACGAGCTGCGGCGCCGCTTCGGCGCGCCCGGCGATTTCGCGCAGGCCTACGTGATCGCCCACGAGGTCGGCCACCACATCCAGAACATCCTCGGCATCGCCCCGAAAGTGCACGAGGCCATGGAGCGCGACCCGCGCAACGCCAACGACTACTCCGTCCGCCTCGAACTGCAGGCCGACTGCTTCGCCGGCATCTGGGGCCACTCCACCGATCAGCGCAAGATCCTCGAAGAGGGCGACGTGGAGGAAGGCCTCAACGCCGCCGCCGCGATCGGCGACGACCGCCTGCAACAGCAGGCCGGCCGCAGCGTGAATCCCGAATCCTTCACGCACGGCTCGTCCGAGCAGCGCGTGGAATGGTTCCGGCGCGGCCTCCAGTCCGGCCGCATCGCCAACTGTGACACCTTCCAGCAGTAGCGGCAGCAGGATCTGCCGTATCCTAGATCCGTATGAAGACCATCGCGCTGCTCGGCTCGATCCTGCTCGTCCTCGCTTCCTGCTCGTCGTCGCAGAGCATCGTCGATGAGCAGACCTTCGACTGCGGGAGCGGTCAGGCGCTCGATATCCAGGCCGGCCTGCAGATGGCGCAGATGCGCAGCCGCGGTACCGACTTTGGCGGCGACCGGGCCACCCTGATCGTGAACGTCTTCAACAACTCGCACAACGAGATCACCATCAAGAACGTCAGCGCCGACCAGATCAGCGACCCCCAGGCCACGTACTCGTTCGACCGCGGTAATCTCAATGTCGACGTCACCATCGCCGACGGCGAGGAGCACACGTTCGAGATCCCGATGACCGCGCGCGGCGTGGGCTCACCCGACGTCACTTCGCGCTCTTCTTCCGGGCGTTCGCCCGAGATCGTGATGGCCGTGCGGGTGACGCTTTCGACCGGCGACTCGTACCGCTGCCGCTATTCGGTCGGCTCGCCTCTTTGAGCTCCCGGCCGAATTGCAGCGACGGCGGGTTCAACTCGCCGAGGTAGGTCACCGGTACGTGCGAGGCCGGCTGTACGGAAGGTAGCGTGGCGCGCGCGTAGCCGCGCTCCACGAGCTCGTGATTGACGAACAGCGCGTCAGGCGTGCGGTAGAGATAGACGAAGCCCTCGCCGGCCAGCGGCTCCGCCTCGACCATGACCCAGGATGTCCCCACACACCAGCGCAGTAGCGACTGCGCGGCGGCGGCGTTGGTGATCTCGACGCCCGCGAGGTGGAGCACCACCTCGCCACCCTTGCCCTGCACGACCACCGTGCCGTTGTCGCCCACGCGCAGGACGCGAACCATCGTCCCCGCCGAGACAGGCAGAGCCACCAGAAGAGAAATGAAGATGAGTAGATATCGCATGCGTTTGTTGGTGCCGGAACTCGGGCGACCGCGAAACGACGCGTTCGGTGTGGGAGCGAAAGCATAGCACAACCGTCCTGAATGGCACCTTCTTAGCACTATAAATAACGTTATGGAGGACCACATGGATACGATACGCAATACGAATCTGGACTTGCCGAGCGGCTTCGAAGTCGAGTCGGCGGCGTTCGTTGTGGTGCCGGAGGAGGGGCTGACCAGTCCGTCGCCCGCTCATGGCGGGATGCGCGGCAAGCTCGACCATTGGAAGGAGCGCGGCACGGAGTCGATCCATTCGCTGCAACGCTCGCTCTCCGACCGCGGTGACATGTTGAAGCAGAACGTGACGGCACGGAGCCTGGCCATGAAAAGCCTGGTCCGCATCGAGGTGGACGACCAGGTGATGAAGATCAACTCGTCAATGCGGGTCCATCCGATGAAGTGGGCCGGCATCGCCGCGGGCGCCGGTTTCGGCCTCGGCCTGATCGGCCGCCTCATGCACAAACGCAGTCACCACCGCCATCATCATCAGCCCCAACTGGTGATCATCGACGCCTGTTAAAACGCACGCATCAGCAGCAGTTGCGAAAGGGAGCCGGCTCGCCGGCTCCCTTTCGCTTTCCCGGCGACGCTTCGCGTCCGCCGTGGGGCCAGGTCTTCGCTCT
>JAXDJK010000677.1:0-3131 GCA_034665665.1 Acidobacteriota bacterium | reverse complement strand
ACATCTGTGTTGGCGACGGCATGCTCTACCCGATCGCGCGCTTCCAGAACGACCGCAATCCGAGCGCCGTGAAGAGCGCCGTCAGCAACACCAGCGCGCCGAGGATCGCCGCGATCGGCATGTGCGGGACGTTCGGTGTCATCGCCGCGCGCAATCCCTCGGATATGTACACGAGCGGATTGATCAGCACCGCGTACTGCAGCACCGGCGCTACCGACAGGCCGCGCCATGGGTAGTACGCACAGCCGAACATGACCATCGGCACGAAGACCACGCTCATCATCATCCCGATCTGCTGCGGCTGCAGGCTCGTGCCGAGCCAGAGCCCGAGCGCCGAGCAGGCCGCGCCGCCCAGCAGAAGGATCAGCACCAGCAAGCCGGCGTGTGCGAAGGTCAGTCCGGAGATGGGGCCCATGATCAGGCGCGCCATCGGCAGCACGAACGCGGCGGCCACCACGGCCTGGATCATCCCGGCCACGATCTTCTCGACCGCGACCAGCGTCGTCGAGATCGGCGCGAGCAGGCGATCTTCGATCTCTTTCGTGAAGCCGAAGTCGGCCACGATCGGCAGGGCCACGCTCTGGATGGCGGCCATCGACACCGACAGCGCCACCACGCCGGGGATCACGAGCGTCGAGTAGTTGCGCGGGATGAGGTTCATGCGCGGCATCAAAAAGCCGAAGACGGTGACGAAAAGCAGCGGCTGGAGGCCGGTGCGCAGGAGGAACGAGAATAGCTCGCGGCGCGCGACGGTGACGTCGCGCAGGAGCAGGGCACCGAAGACGCGGGCGTTCATGACAGTTTCCTTCCGGTGAGCGAGATGAAGAGGGTCTCCAGGCTGGGCCGCTGGATGCGGATGTCGTTGACGACGAGCCCGCGCGCCTCCGCATGGGAGAGCACGGCCGCAATGGCGTCCGCGACATGCCCGGCGAAGACGCGCACCAGCGTGCCGCTGCCTTCGACGCGCGCAACACTGGCGCGCATGGCCTCGGCGAGCGCGGAGGCATCGCGATCGAAGGTGACGTCGATGACGGCGTCGCCCGGCGCTTCCTTCTGCAGCGACTGCGGACTACCCAGCGCCAGGAGCTTGCCGCGATCGATGATGGCCAGGCGGTCGCAGAGCTGGTCGGCCTCCTCCATGTAATGCGTGGTCATGACGATGGTCGTGCCCCGCGCGTGCAGCTCGCGCAGGATGTCCCACAGCGCGAGGCGCGCCTGCGGATCGAGGCCGACGGTGGGCTCGTCGAGGAAGAGCACCCGCGGTTCATGCATGAGCGCCCGCGCGATCATGAGCCGCTGCTGCTGGCCGCCGGAGAGCGCGTCGACTTTGGCGGCTTGCTTGTCGGCGATGCCGAGGCGCTCGAGCAGCTCGCCCGCGCGGCGGCGGGCTTCGGCACGGCCGACGCCAAAGTACGTGGCGTGGAAGATGAGATTCTCGATGGCGTTCAGGCTGCGATCGGGATTGGGACGCTGCGGCACGACGCCGATGCGCGCACGGGCCGCCACCGGATCGCGGGTGACGCTCGCGCCGGCCACGAAGGCATCGCCCGAAGTGGCGCGCACACGCGTGGTCAGGATGCCGATGGTGGTGGTCTTCCCCGCGCCATTCGGCCCGAGAAGGCCGAAGAGCTCCCCTTCCTCGACGGCCAGGTCGAGGCTCTCGAGCGCGAGCACGTTGCCGTAGGACTTGCGGAGCGCGGTGGTCTGGATGGCCGGCATGGACGGCAGACTTTAACTCACCGCACGGACTCGCACGTTCGGAAGCGACGCCCGGACGAGCGAGACGAAGGTCTGGTGGTTCAGCGGGAACTCCAGCATCACGTGCACGACGCTCAACACGTAGAAGACCGCGAAGCCGGCGCGGTAGCTGTAGAGGTAAAGCGCCACGCCAGCCGCCCACGTGACGGCGATGGCGAGGCCGCGCCCGCGCGAGACGGCGTGCCAGCGGATGATCGACGTTTTCGAGAACCAGTTCAGGTAGTGATAGGTGTACGCGAAGGCGATGAAGCGCATCACGCCGAGGCCCGCGGGCGCGTAGACGCTGCCGGCCGGAACCCCCGCTCCGTGCAGCAACAGCATGTTCAGTTGCTCGAAGGTGGCGTAGACGGCGCGCACGCGCTCGCCCGGCAGTTGCGCCGGCGCGGCGATGAAGAGCGCAGTCGCCGCGCTCGCGAGAAAGACCGCCAGCGAGAGGTATCCGATCCGGCTGCGCGATTTCATCGCGCCGGCGAGGATGAAGGCGCCGGTGAAGACGAAGACGTGGACGATGGTCACCAGCAGGTACGCCACGATGCCGTAGCCGGAGTAGCCGGAGAAGAAGAACAGCCCCGCCACCGCGAGCGCGACCACCGCCAGTGCGTTGACGGGATGCCGCACGTGCAAGGCCACGTTCGCGGCCACGAAGACCAGCAGAAACATCCCGATCTCGACCGCCGGGGCCACGGGCCGGTTCAAAAGCTCCGAGCTGACGTAGCCGATGGCCATCACGATCGCGGTAACGCCCACGAGGAAAAGCCAGGCCTTGCGGCTGCCGGCGCGGGTGGTGAAGAAGTTCCGGTCGTGCAGCCACGAGACCTCGGTGAGGTAATGCAACGGCCCGAGGATGGCGTACGAGAAGAGAAAGACGTGAAACGGCGCGAGGACGGCTGCCGCACAGGCGACGACCATCAGGGCGATGTTCACCCAGTCGAGACGGGCACCCAGGCTTGGCATGAGTGCCAATTTTACAGGTCCGAATGAGAGACTACCGGCGTGAAGTACACGGTCGTGACCACGACGGAGCTGCCACCGGACGCACGGGCGGTGCTTGCCGGCGAGCTCGATGTGATCGAGCATCCGGCGGAGCAGCGGTCCGAGGACGACCTGGTGGTGATCCTCGGCGATGCCGACGCCGCGATCGTGCTGGCCTCCGATCCGGTGACACGCGCGGTGCTCGAGGCAAACCCGAACCTGCACATGCTGGCTGTCCTCGGTGATGCCGGGAACATCGACCTCGATGCCGCCCGCGGCCTCGGCGTGGTCATCGCGAACACTCCCGACGCGCGGCTGGCGGCCCTCGACGTGCGCCTGTTCCTCCGCGGGCAGGAACCGTTGCATCGTCTGGTGTGAGCCGCTTACACCCACGACCGCCG
>JAXDJK010000676.1:0-3347 GCA_034665665.1 Acidobacteriota bacterium | reverse complement strand
GCTGCTGGTGCAGCAGCGCCAGTCGGCGCAATCGCTTCAATACTTCAAGATAGCGCTCGAGCTGCAGCCCGATTTCTACGAGGCGCAGCTCAATTACGGCATCGCCCTGCAGGAGTCCGGGATGCTGCAGGCAGCCGCCGCGCAGTATCAAAGCCTGCTCGCCAAACTGCCCCCCGGATCAGCCTACGACCAGCAACGGAAGGCCGCGCGGACCCTCCTCGACACCCTTCCGCATCCGTAAACTTTTCGTCCGGGCACGTGAATGTAACCGGTCCCGACTCCCCTCGGGTCCGCCTTTTCATCTATAGTGCGCAGTAACTTACATCGGGACAATTTAGCTAGGGGGATCTTTTATGTCTTCACGGATGCAGCGCACATTGCTGCTTTGCTTCTTACTGCTGTTTACCATCTCATCGGCCGTCTTCGCCCAGGGCAGCAGTTCTTCGCTGGCCGGCCACGTCAAGGATGCAACCGGCGCGGCTCTTCCGGGCGTCTCCGTCACCGCCACGAACCAGGCCACGGGCCTGAGCCGCACCGTGGTCACCGAAGCGGACGGCACCTACCGTTTCGCCAGTCTTCCGGCCGGCACCTACATGGTCGTGGCCGACCTCTCTGGTTTCGGCACGGTCGACACCAAAGACGTCGTCCTCAACGTCGCCCGGCAGCGCGAGCTCGAGATCACGCTCACGCAGGCCGCGGTGAAGGAGTCGATCACCGTCACCGCTGAAGCGCCGCTCGTGGCCACGGCCCCGGCCATCGGCACGACGGTCAGCCAGGAAGAGCTGGAGAACCTGCCGCTCAACGGCCGCCAGTTCGCCAACCTCGGCGTCCTCGCGCCGGGCACGCAGCTCGCCTACAACTCCGATCCCACCAAGCCGGGCCAGCTCACCATCGCCCTCAACGGCGGCATCGGCCGCAACATCAACTTCACCGTGGACGGCGGCGACAACACCGATGACACCATCGGCGGCGCGCTGCAGAACTTCAACCTGGAAGCGGTCCAGGAGTTCACGATCCAGACGCAGTCCTACAAGGCCGAATACGGCCGTTCGTCGGGTGGCGTGCTGACCGTCGTCACCAAGACCGGCACCAACGAGTTCGCCGGCAGCGCCTACGGTTTCTACCGCGAGGACAGCCTGAACTCCATCACCGAGGCCGAGCGCCTCGGCAGCGGCGAGAAGGCCGCGTACGAGCGCAAGCAGTACGGCGGCTCGCTGGGCGGCCCGATCATTCGCGACCGCGCCCACTTCTTCGCCACCTACGAAGAGACCAAGCGCCCGTCCAGCTACATCATCGACACCGGCGGGATCCTTCCGGATTTCGACGGCGACGCGGTGGCCATTCCGTTCACCGACAAGCTGATCACCGCCAAGAGCACGGTCAACATCTCGGCCGCGCAGTACCTGCAGGTTCGTTACGGCTACCAGAAGAACGCCGACAAGTACGGCGCGGGCCAGCTCTCGCTCCCGTCCTCGCTCGGCACCCTCACCAACGAGTACGAGTCGTACCTCCTCGGCCACACCTGGACCCTCGGTGGCTCGCGCATCAACGACTTCGTCTATCAGTGGACGAAGTTCGACAACGCCATCACCGCCGACTCGGCCGATCCCTCGATCACCTTCCCGAGCGGTGTCACCTCCGGCCAGAACGGCAACACCCCGCAGACTACCGTGCAGGAAAAGTCACAGTTCAAGGATGACTTCTCCTGGACCAGCACCCTCGGCGGCCGCCGCCACGAGTTCAAGACCGGCGCGCAGTGGATTCACGAGCCGATCCTCGGTGGCAGCTTCACCACCGGTACCTCCGGCCAGTACACGCTGAAAGAAGACCGTCTCGGATCGCCCGTCACGCAGATCACCGTCAACGGTGGTTTCGCCGGCTTCTCCACCCCGGTCGAGCAGTACAGCTACTACTTCCAGGACGACATACATTTCAGCGACCGGCTGACCGTCAATGCCGGTCTCCGCTACGACCTCTCCACCGGCTTCGATCTCGACCAGAGCGCGAGCCCGGTTCTGCAGGCCCTGTCGCACCAGACCACCTACAACGACACGTCGTACCTGGCCGACTTCCAGGGTTGGGACGGTAAGCTCGAGAACGACACGAACAACTTCGCGCCGCGCCTCGGCTTCACCTACAACCTCACCCCGGACGCCCGCCACATCCTCCGTGGTGGTCTCGGCCGCTACTACGACTTCCCGTACACCAACGCCACCATCCTCTTCCCCGCCGAGGCCGTGACGTCGAACTTCGGCACCATCTACAGCCTCACGGACCCGAACGGCATCCGTAACCCGGACGGCTCGTTCTACCAGCCGGGTCAGCCGCTGCCGGTCGGCGGCAACGTTCCGCTCGGACAGACCCTGCCGGCCAACGTCGGCCACCCGTCCATCACCAACACTCCGTATTCGGACCAGGTCTCGCTCGGTTACGCCACGGAGCTCACCAACTGGCTCGGCATCAACGTCGACGTCAGCCACATCGAGTACCGCGACATCCCGTTCCGCTTCCGGTTCAACGGAACACTCGACAACAACGGCAACCACATCGCCCAGCGCCGTTTCGCGTCGGCCGGCATCACCAACAACAACCGCATGTGGATCGGCGACGGTGAGGCCGACTACAACGGCATGAACCTCGGCTTCCGCGCCCGTGTGGGCAGCAAGCTCGAGATGCAGGGCTTCTACACGCTGTCGCAGGTCGAGGGTAATGTCCTGGCCGGCGCCGACGAGTTCCGCCTGACCAACGGCGCCCACCAGCCGGACCGCACGGGCGACCTCTCGGTGAACTTCCGCGACCCGAACTGCGACGCATGCTTCGGCCCGCTCGACACCGACGCCCGCCACAAGATCACCTTCAGCACCGTCTACCGCGCTCCGTTCGGCTTCAACGTGTCGGGCATGCTGCGTTACCGCTCGGCGCTGCCGTACAGCGAGCGCGACGGACGCGACCTGAACGGCGACGGTCAGCTTTCTGACCTCGTCGCCGGCGTCGATCACGTCAACAACCTGCGCGGCGAGTCGTTCTCGCAGTTCGACATGCGCGTTGCCAAGGAGTTCGGCTTCAGCTCCTCCATGGGCATCGAGCTCATCGCCGAGGTGTTCAACGTCTTCAACGAGACGAACCCGACCGCCTTCAACGGTCAGCGCTTTACCGCCACCGGTCTCGCGAACCCGAACTTCCGTCAGCCGACGGCCTACGCCGGCGACCCGGGCCAGGGCGAACAGCGCCTGATCCAGCTCGGCGCCCGCATCCACTTCTAGACTTCAATCCCACGCAGTAAAAAGAAAGGCGGCCTCGGCCGCCTTTCTTTTTTTAGCGGTCATCCCGAGCGTGGGGGGGGGGGG
>JAXDJK010000675.1:0-3848 GCA_034665665.1 Acidobacteriota bacterium | reverse complement strand
ATGTTGCTCGGCTTGAGATCGCGATGGATGATCCCGAGGCGGTGCGCCTTCTCGAGGGCGTCGCCGATCACCGTTCCGATCCGGATCACCTCGTCGAGCGGCAGCGGCCCGTGCACCAGCCGCTCGGCCAGCGTCTCCCCCTCCAGGTACTCCATGACCAGGAACTCCTGACCTTCATGGTTGCCGATGTCGAAGAGGGTGCAGATGTTCGGATGCGAGAGCGCCGAGATGGCCCGCGCTTCCCGCTCGAAGCGCCGCCGCAGCTCGTCGTCGCTGGAGAGATGGGCCGGCAGGACTTTCAGCGCGACCGTGCGGTCGAGCCGCGTATCCTTCGCTTTGTACACCTCCCCCATCCCGCCTTCCGCGAGCCGGTCGATGACCTCGTACGGACCAAAGCGTGTTCCAGGGGCAAGCAAGGGGAATCGGGGCGGAAGGATACTGCATTGAGCGCGTGGCGTCGCCGTGTCGCGCTTTTTGCATTTTGACTGGCATCCATGACTACTGCCGACGCGCTGCGCGCGAATCTCGACGAGCTCGCGCTCACCATCGCCGACCGGCAGCTGGCCGCCGATCCCGAAATGGCCGCCCGCTACGGACCGGCCGGCGTGCAGCGTTGCCGCGAGGACGCCCGCTTCCACCTGCAGTTCCTCGCCGCGGCGCTCGCGGCCGGAAGCGAGACCATGTTCCTCGAGTACATCGGGTGGGCCAAGGTCGTGCTGGCCGCGCGGAACGTCGACATCGTCCATCTGCAGGAGCACCTGGCGCTGGCCGCCTCGGTCCTCAGCGACCGCTTCGGTCCTTTCGCCGACGATGCCGTGCATTTTCTCGAGCGCGCCCGCGCCGACCTGCCGGCCATGCCCGAGGACGTCCCGACCTTCCTCGACCCGCGCATGCCGCTCTGGCAACTCGCCCACGAATACCTGGCGGCGCTGCTCCGCGGCGATCGCCACGCGGCCTCGCGCCTGATCACGGAGGCGCTCGAGGGCGGCACGATTGCGCGCGATATCTACCGGCAGGTCTTCGAGCCGGTGCAGCAGGAGATCGGACGGCTCTGGCAGCTCGACCGGATCACCGTCGCACAGGAGCATTTCTGCACCGCGGCCACGCAGCAGGTCATGACCCAGCTCTACGGCCGGATCTTCAGCAGCGAGAAGCGCGACCGCCGCGCCGTGGCCATGTCGGTGGGCGGCGAGCTGCACGAGATCGGCCTGCGCATCATCACCGACCTCCTCGAGCTCTCCGGCTGGCATACCTGGTACCTCGGCGCGAACGTCCCGCCGCAGGCCGCCGTGGCCCTCTGCGCCGAACAGCGTGCCGACGTGCTGCTGGTCTCGGTCACGTTCCCGCCGCACCTCACCGCGTGCGCCGAGGTGATCCGCCTCTTCCACGCCCATCCCGCGCTGGCGAATGCGAAAGTGATCGTGGGCGGACGCGCCTTCCGCTCCGAGCCGGAGCTGTGGAAGCGCATCGGCGCCGACGGCTATGCGCGCAACGCCGACGAATGCCTGGCCCTGCTCGAAGACGTGACCGCCGAGCCGCGCCAGGAACGGCACGACGGCACGGCCGCCGAGGAGAGCCGCGGCGATGTGACGTACGAGCTGTACGGCGAGCTGGCCCGCCTCAATAACGAGCTGGTCACGGCGCAGCGCGAGCTGGCCCGCACCATCGCCGAGCTGCAGCGGCTGAACGCCCACAAGGACGAGCTCCTCGGCATGGCCGCGCACGATCTGCGCAATCCCCTCAGCGCCAACCTTGCCTTCGTCACCTTCCTGCTGGAGGACGAGGAGAACCTCAGCGCGAACAACGTCCACCTCCTGCAGCGCCTCCGCGCCACCAACGCCTTCATGTTGCGCCTGGTGGAAGACGTGCTCGATTTCGCGACGGTGCAATCCGGCAAGGTCCGACTGCGGCTCGCGGAGACTGACCTGCGCGAGGTCGTGACCACGGTGGTCGACACCCTGCGCATCGTGGCCGGCCGCCGCAACGTGTCCATCCTCTACGACGCCACCGCGCCGATCCCCCTCGTGCGCATCGATCGCATCAAGATCATGCAGGCCGTGCAGAACCTCGTCGGCAACGCCGTGTCGTACTCGCCCGACGGCGCGACCGTCGATGTGCGCCTGGCCTGCGACACGGAGCGCATCACCATCGAGGTCGAAGACCGCGGCCCCGGCATCCCCGCCGACGAGCTCCCCAACCTCTTCCAGCCCTTCATGCGCCTCTCCACCTCCCAGCACACCGCCGAGCGCGGCACCGGCCTCGGCCTGGCCATCACGAGACGCCTCGTCGAAGCCCACCAGGGCACCATCGACGTAGAGACGGAGGTAGGCCACGGCGCCAAATTCACCATCGGCTTACCGCGAACGGAGTAAGCACAATGTCTGTCATCCCGAGCGTCGAGCGAAGGTCCTGGGCGGGGGGGGCGCGAGGGATGTGGCGTGCGCATCGTGCCCCACCCACCCTGGTCCCTCGCTCGACGCTCGGGATGACAAGCTTGGAGCCGTCCCCGGGTCCACGTCTTGCGACGGACCCAACTCCGTGGCAAACGCCAACCTCGACACCTGGCTCACCCACATGCGCCGCGGCGATTTCGCGGCGGCGTGGGAGATCAGCGACCGCTCGCTGCGCGAGTTTGGCGACACACCTGACTGGCACCTGTCCCGCCACGAGCAGCATGTGTGGCGTGGCGCGCCGCTGGCCGGCAAGCGCGTGCTGGTGCGCTGCTACCGCGGGCTCGGCGACACCATCCAGTTCGCGCGCTACCTGCCGATGCTCCACGCCATCGCACGCCACGTAACCGTTTGGCTGCAGCCGGCGCTCATCCCGCTCTTCCGCACCGCCGACGGATACGACGAGCTGCTCCCGCTGCACGACGGCACACCCGATGTCGACTACGACGCGGACGTAGAGATCATGGAGCTGGCGCACGTGTTCCGCACCACCCTCGACACCATCCCCAACCGGGTTCCGTACTTCCACGTCGACCCCGCGGCGCTGCCGGCCGCGGACGTTCGTCGCGTGGGTGTCGTCTGGAAATCGGGCGACTGGGATCCGCAGCGCTGCATCCCCTTCGCCCTCATCGAGCGCCTCGGCGAAATCCCCGGCATCACGCTGCTCCCGCTCCAGCAGGACGCCGCGCAGCACCCGCTCGCGAAGGAGCCCCTCGGCACCGCCCGGCTCATGCGCGCGCTCGACTTGGTGATCACCGTCGACAGCATGCCCGCGCATCTCGCCGGCGCCCTCGGCGTGCCGGTGTGGACGCTCCTGCGCAAAGACGCCGACTGGCGCTGGATGGAAGCGCGCACGGACTCGCCGTGGTACCCGACCATGCGCCTCTTCCGTCAGGAACGTTTGGGCGAATGGGAGCCGGTCATCACCCGCGTCAAGCGTGCACTTTCACCGTAGCGATGGTGTGGTCGTTCGTCTTCTGGCCCATGCCGGAGCCCGACTGCTGCTCCTCCTCGCGCAGGCGCACCAGGCGATCGCCGATATGGCCGAACTGCCAGTTCTTCTTCTGTTTCAGCTCGCCATGGAAGATCAGGAAAGAGACTTTCATGTTGAACACGTGCTCCCCGCCGACCGGCACATGATCCGGCGTGAGCAGCAGCGTGAGCCGGTTCTCGGAGATCGTGACCTTGCCCGGACCATCGTCATCTTCCTTGCGGTCCAGGAGCCGGAAGACCACCGTGCGCGCCGGCTTGCCCTGCCACGCACCCGCTTTCTCCTCGACCACCTTCGCGCCTTCGAGCAGGCGCAGGAGCACGTGGGCGTAGTCGATGGCTTCGGCCGCGGCCACGGGGTCGACCTGCCGTAGCGCATTGGCCGTGGCGGCCTTCTGCTTCGAATTG
>JAXDJK010000674.1:0-8358 GCA_034665665.1 Acidobacteriota bacterium | reverse complement strand
AATAGACGACGCCCCAGGCCGTGCCCGAGCCGAGGGCGATGAGCTGCTGGATGCGCTCGGGCTGGGAGAACTCGACCAGATCGAAGAGCCCCCGCTCCGGGTTGAAGGCCTTCCCTTCCAGGAACTGCCGGCGGTAGCTGTCGCTGCCGTCGACGACCCAGCCGGTGGCGCGATCCACCAGCATCCCCGGCAACGGCGAGGCGCGCAGCACGCCTTGAAAGAGATCCTCCGCGCGCTGCTTGGCGTGCCGCGTACCCGCCTGCTGCAGCTCGCGCTCGACGGCCGCAGCCAGGCGTGTGAGCCGGTGCTTGAGGAGGTAATCGTGCGCGCCTTCGCGCATCAGCTCCACCGCCGTCTCTTCGCCGACGGCGCCGGAGACGACGATGAACGGGATGTCGAAGCCGGCCTGCCGGTACAGGTTCAGCGCCTCGGGCGCGCCGAAGCGCGGCAGGTGGTAGTCGCTGATGATGGCGTCGTGCTTCCGCTCGTACAGCGCCGTCTCGAAATCCTCGCGCGTCTCCACGCGCGTGACCGTAACGTCGAAGCCGCCGCGCTTGAGCTCCAGCAAGAGGTGGGCGGCGTCGAGGTCGGAATCTTCGACGAGCAGCAGGCGCAACGCTTTCTTCATGCGGCCATGGACTCGCCCGTCGTGAAGTACACGGTGGCCCCCTTCTCGATCTCCCCCTCGGCCCACGCGCGTCCGCCGTGGCGCTCGACAATCTTGGCGACGGTAGCCAGGCCGATGCCGGTGCCTTCGAACTCGCGCGAGGAGTGCAGGCGCTGGAAGGGGCGGAACATCTTCGCCGCATGAACGGGATCGAAGCCGGCGCCGTTGTCGCGGACGAAGAAGGCACCGTCGTGCGCACCGAATTCGACCACCGCCTCCTCCCGCTTGCGGGTGAACTTGAAAGCGTTGCCCATCAGGTTCTCCAGCACCGCGCGCAGGAGCCGCTCGTCGCCCACGGCACGAACGCCGTCGCGGATGCGGAAGGTCACGCGGCGCTCCGGGTGGCTCTGCTGCAGCGAGTCGGCAATGCTGCGGGCGATGCCGCTCAGATCCACCGTCTCGCGCTGGATCTCGTGGCGCGTCAGCCGGGCCATCTGCAGGAGCCCGTCGATCAGCTCGCGCATCGTTCGGCAGCCTTCGCGGATCCAGCTCATGTACTCGCGGCCGGCGTCGTCGAAGAGGTGGTGGTAATCGGCTTCCAGGGCCTGGGTGAAGCCGTCGATCGAGCCGAGGGGCGCGCGCAGGTCGTGCGAGACCGTGAAGGCGAACGACTCCAGGTCCTTGTTGGCCGCCTCCAGCTCCAGGCTGCGGCGGCGGAACAGCAGCTCGCGCTCCTGCATCTGGGCCAGCAGTTCGTTGATGGAGGTGGCCAGTCTCCCCTGCTCGCCGCCGCCCACCTCGGCGCGCAGCGAGTAGTTCGACTCGCGCGAAGCCCGGCCGGCCACGTCCGCCATCCGCCGCAGCGGGGCCGCCGTCGAGCGGGCCACGTACATCCCCGCCAGCCAGCCGAGGAGCAGCGCGGCCAGCGCGGAACCGGCCATGAGCGCCAACGCCTCTCGCACGCGGGGGATCAGCGGCGCAAAGCCCGATTCCGTACAGAGCGTGGCCTGCGTCCCGTTCTGGAGGAGGCGGGTGTCGCACACGATCTCCGGCGGTGCGATCGACGCGGCGATCCGCGCCGCCAGTCCCCCAGGCGGAGCGGGACGGTCGAAGCGATCGAGCTCCTGGCCGTTCGCCAGATGGATCTTGTACGATTGAATGTAGGGGTCATTCTGCAGCGCGGTGATGGCCGATGGCGTGGAGGGCACTTGCGCGGGAGAGAAGGGCGGACGGACGGCGGTGCGGATCAGGAGCCACGACGCGACGGAGCTCGCCGCCAGGACCAGCACGAGCGTCGTGACCGCCACCGTGGCGGGAAGCCTTCCCCCGATCGAATGCCGTGTACTCATGTAGGCAAAGGGCCCGTCTTTTGCAGCCGCGCTGCAAGAACTTCGCCGTCAACGAAACAGTTCCTCGGAGTTCCTCGGGTTCCTCGGAGTTCCTCGGTGCGCTGCTGCCGCATTCCGCCGAGGAACTCCGAGGACCTCCGAGGAACTCCGAGGACCCATCCGGAGGTCATTCAACGTTGCGCATTGCTTCAATCCTGGTGAGCCTGGCCGCGGCGATGGTGCTCGTACAGTGTAACGAGCAGCCGAGCGCCGCGGCCGCGGGAGCGCCCGAGATCGAGTTGAAGGCGGCCGTGGCCGAGCCGCAGACCGTCACCGCCGCCGCGCCCATCGACGGCCGTCTGGCCACCGTCACCGCGCGGGAAGGGAACGTGGTCAAGACCGGCGACGTGCTGGCCACCCTCACCAATGCCTCCCTGGAACGCGATCTGGCCAGCGTCCGTGCCGAAGTCGCGCTGGCCCAGAAACGCCTCCGCGACGCGCGGGAGCCGATCGCCATGGCCTTGGTGCTCGGCGATGCCGGCGCCCGCGAGCGCGCCGCGGCCGAGATCCTCCGGAACCGGGAGGCCAAACGCGACCGCTACCGCGATCTCTACAAGACCCACGACATCTCCAAGCAGGAGCTCGAAGACGCCGAAAACGAGTACTCCGTGGCCATGCGCGACTGGCTCGGCGAGCGGGAACGGCAGACCACCAAAGTCGTGCGCACCGACACGGACGTCCTGGAAATGGAACTGGAGCGCGCCAAGGCCAACGTGGCCTTCGTCGAAGAGCGCCGCGGCCTGCTGGTCATCAAGGCACCGATGGACGGGACCATCACCCGCGTGCTCGTGCGGCAGGGCGACACCGTCTACCTGCGCGACCCCATCGCCGCCATCGCCAACAACACCACCATGGAAGTGCGCGCCCCGATCGCGCCCGAGTTGATCAGCCACG
This sequence comes from Acidobacteriota bacterium, assembly GCA_034665665.1. Taxonomy (GTDB): domain Bacteria; phylum Acidobacteriota; class Thermoanaerobaculia; order Gp7-AA8; family Gp7-AA8; genus DASWOB01. The sequence goes on along the minus strand of JAXDJK010000674.1, from coordinate 5,469 downwards.
TCCGGGCCGGCATGCCGGTGGAGGTGAAGGTCTTGACCGTGCCGCCGCGGCGCTACACGCAGCCCATCGCCCACGTCACCCCTGCCGGCGGCACCGGCGGCGCCGCCATCTCCGTGCAGATCCCGAATCCCGACGGCATGCTCCAACCCGGACAGAATGCGGTGGTGACGGTGCGATGAGATACGTCGATGCGGTTCCTCGGAGTTCCTCGGGTTCCTCGGAGTTCCTCGGCGAGACCCGGCGTACCCGAGGAACTCCGAGGAACTCCGAACTCCGAGGAACCATTCGCACGCTGATCGCGACCTGCACGCTACTCGCCGCGCTCACGGTGCATGCCGACATCACCGTCACCTTCGCCCAGGCCCTCGAACGGGCCATGCGCCTGCGCACCGCCTCCTCCACCAGCTTTGAAGAGCAGGCCTCCATGCTCGAAGCCCTCCCCTTCCGCACGCTGCCGACGGTGCGCGCGGAGACCGGCATCAGCAGCGCCGAGAACCTGAACCTCCTCACTGAATCGGTGGGCCGTTTTGACGCGTTCACGGCCCTTGTGGCGGTCGATTACCCGCTGCTCGATGGCGGCGCCGAACAGCGGCGCGTGCGCGGCGTGCGGGCCGACGCGCAGCTCATCCGCCGGCGGGCCATTGATGAAGCCGAGGACGTGTTCCGCCAGACCCTCGATACGGTGGCCCAGCTCTACACCGCCGAACAGCGCATCCGCCTCCTCCGCGAAGGCTCCATGCGCGCCACGGCCCTGCGCGATCGTGCGCGGCTGATGCTCGAAGCTGGGACGATCTCCAACATGACCGCCACCACCTGGCAGGACCAGGCATTGGCCACGGAGTCGATGCTGCTCGACCTCGAGCTGCAGCGGCTCGAAGCGGAGACGCGCCTGCGCCAGCTCATCGGCGACACAGGCAACGAATCGCTGCACGTGGAGCTGCAGATCGATGACGGCCCGCTGCTGAAGGACGTGCGGTTCGAGCAGCTGATCAGCTCCGACGCCGCCGTAGCCAGCGCCTCACTGCAGGAGGAACGGCGCAAGCTGGCCCTCGAAGAATCGATGGCCGCGCGCCGCCCGCAGCTCCTGCTCTCCGCGTTCGGCGGTGTCGCCGCCGTGCCCAGCTCGTACCACTCCGATGCCAGCGAGGGCGCGTTCGGGATCTACGGCCTGCGCATGACCTTCACGTTGCCGATGTTCGATCCCAACTCCGCGCGGCGGATGGCCGAGGCCCGGCTCGAGCTCCAGGACGCCTCGCGTGTGCGCGAGCTCACCGCCACCGCCACACACAACCGCCTCGACCTGATCTGGCTCGGACTGGCCGCCGCGGAGAAGCGCATCGGCCTCCTCGAACAGGCGGTGGATGTGGCCAAGCGGCGGCAGGACTCCGTCACGCGTCTCGTCACCGCCGGCGTCCGCGCCGAGTCCGACCTCGTCGAAGCGGCCAACGATGTGGCCCGCCGCGAAGCCGACCTTTTGGCGGTTCGCGTCGATCGCTGGAAACTGCACCAGACCGTGCGGCGGATGGCGGAAGACCGGTCGAAGATGTTGCGGGCATTCGGCCTGATCGCACCGCGCCGCTACGACGTTGCACGCAGCACATCGCCCGGCGAAACGGTCGCAGGAGCGACCACGATCGAGCAGCCCGCCAGCGCCACCAGTCCGCAACCGTAATGTCGCTATCCGTCCTCCTCACGACCGAGGGCACGTACCCGTATAGCGCGGGCGGCGTCAGCACCTGGTGCGAGGCGCTGCTGCGCAACACGCCCGACATCCGCTGGACGTTGCTGCCGCTGATGATGAACCCGCACATCGAGCAGACCTTCGAGCCGCCGGAGAACGTCCGCCGGATCCTCGGCGTGCCGTTGTGGGGCATCGAAGAACCGGCCGAGTTCATCCCCGAGATCCCCTTCGCCCAGCTCTACGACCGCAAGCGCCGCACCACCGAGGCCGCCATCGAAGCGGAGTTCCTTCCGATCTTCCGGAACCTCTTGCAGGTCATCTGCGGCAATCCGGCCGACGCGCCTCTCTTCGGCCGCACGCTCGTCGCTCTGGAGGACTACTTCCGCCAGTACGACTACAACCAGACCTTCAAATCACGTCCCGTGTGGAACACCTTTCGCGAAAGCGTGGAGCACTTCAGCCGGAACAAGGTGCACGCCAGCGGACGGCCCAGCGCCGAGCAGCAGATGCCGTCCATCTTCGACCTCACCGAGAGCCTGCGCTGGCTCTACCACTTCCTGATCGTGCTGAACGTGCGCGTGCCGAAGACGTCCGTCACCCACGCCACGGCGGCGGCGTTCTGCGGCATCCCCTGCATCACCGCGAAATTGCGGCACGGCACGCCGATGGTCCTGACCGAGCATGGCGTCTACCTGCGCGAGCAGTACCTTTTTCTCTCCCGCTTCCACCGCCTCTTCTTCTGCAAGCAGTTCCTGCTCAACCTGATCACCGCGGTGGTGCGGGCCTGCTACCACTTTGCCGACGTGGTCGCACCGGTCTGTCACTACAACACGCGCTGGGAAGTGGCGCACGGCACGCCGCCCGGCAAGATCCGGGTGATCTACAACGGCGTCGATCCCGACAAGTTCCAGGCCCTGCCCCCCGCCGCCACGACCACCGGCGACTTGCGGGTCGTCACCACCGCGCGCATCGATCCGCTCAAAGACATCGAGACGCTGCTGCGCGTGGCCGCACGCCTGAAGACGACCCATCCGCGCGTGACCTTCACCGTGCACGGCACCATAGCGGACGACGCGTACTACCGGCGCTGTCTGGCCCTGCGCAAGCACCTCGGCGTGGAAGCGAGCGTCACCCTCGGCACCGCCACGGAGGACGTGGTCAGCGCGTACCGCGACGCCGACGTCGTACTCCTCACCAGCATCTCCGAGGCCTTCCCGTATTCGGTCATCGAAGCCATGGCCTGCGAGAAAGCCGTGGTGGCCAGCGACGTCGGCGGCGTCGGCGAAGCGCTGGAAGGCTGCGGGGTGCTGGTGAAGCCGCGCGATGACGAGACCTTCGCCGCGGAAGTACGCAAGCTCCTCGACGACCGCGCGCTGCGCCTCCACCTCGGCACGAAGGCACGCGCCCGGGTCATGGACGAGTTCCGCCTCGACCACACCATCGGCCGCTACGTCGATCTCTATCGGGGTTTCGCCGCATGACCGTCGAAGTGGTCTTCCGCCAGTCGGCCCTGGACCTCGGCCAGCAGGTGCTCGACCTGATCGGCACGCCCAAGGACGAATGGGAGATCGCCGCGCAGCTCGAGGTGATGGGCCTGCGCGATGCCGACGCCCGCAGCGACTACGGCACGCGCGACCTCTTCGACCTGGCCCGGCAGATCTACGAGCGCTGGCGGGAAGGCGGCTTCCGCACCGAACCCGAGCCGGACGATCCGGAGCCGGCCGTCTCGCCCTTTGCACGCTTCCTCCGCAACTACGTCACCGGCCTGACCTTCTCGCTGCCGATGGCGCTGCAGGCCGCAACGATGCTGCTGTGGGGTTACGGCGTTTGGGGCGCGACGGACATGGACCTCCGCACCGGCAGCGCGATCGCCCTCGGCTTCATCGCCAGCTATGTGGCCACGGGCGGCTTCATGCAGGCCATCGTCCGCCGCGGCCTCTTCTACATCTATCAGCAGGAGGAGTGGCTGGCCCGCTGGGCCGCGCTGCGCACCTGGTGGCTGGGGCTGGAGGTCGTGCTCGGCCTGCTCGTCCCCGCGCTGCTGCTCAATGGATTGTTCGGCGCGCTGCCGTGGTCGATGGTGCTGACCGCCACGGGTTACTACATCGGCCTCTCCGTGCTCTGGCTGAACTGGTCGCTGATCTACCTCGTGCGCGAGACCTGGCTGTTCCTGCTCACCACGGCCATCGCCCTCGGCGCGGTGCTGGTGGCGGCGAAGGTCTTCGGCGCCTCGCCGGTGATGGCCAACGCGGCCGGCCTCGTGGTGGCGGACGTGCTGAGTTTCGCCCTGGCCATCCACCGCCTGAACCGGCTGGCGCGGCTGCGCAAACCGAAAGGGACGATCAATCCGCCGCGCGTGACCGTGCTGGTGCACAGCACCTCGCGCTTCTTTCTCTACGGGCTCCTGTACAACACCTTCCTCTTCGCCGACCGGGTCATCGCCTGGACCTCGGCCACCGGCCGGGAAGACTTTCCGCCGTACGGCTTCTGGATGAATGTGCGCTACGAGCTGGGGATGGACCTCGCCTTGGTGGTGGTGATGATCCTGGCCGGCATCGTGGAGCACGCCACGCAGCGCTTCTCCGAGGAGCTGATCCCGCAGGAGAAGCGCATCAAGAGCAACGCGGCCGGTCCGTTCTTCGCGAACGCGAAGCGCGAGCAGCGTCGGCGCATCGTGGTGCTGGGCATCGCCTCGGTGTTCGCCGTGATTATCGCCATCGTGGTGGCGCTCACGTTGCGCAGCATGCCGTCGCTCTCGATCCATCCCTCGCTGATCGCCCCCACCACGGCCCGGGTGTTCGCGCTGGCCACCGTGGCGTACGTGGTGTTCCTCTTCGCACTGCAGAACGTGCTGATGCTGCTGACGCTCGCGCGGGTCGACCTGGTGGTCCGCGCCGTCGGCATCGCCCTGGCCGTGAACGTGGCCACCGGGTTCGTGCTCAGCCGGGCCGTTCATTACTCCGCGGCCGTGGCCGGATTGCTGGCCGGCTCCGCGGTGCTGCTCTTCCTCACCGCCCGTTCGATGCGCCGTGTGCTCGGCGCGCTCGATTACTACTATTACGCGGCCTATTGACCATGTACACGCTCCTCGGCATCGACACGATCCTGCGCATCACGGCGGCGCTGCTGCTGCTGTTCGTGGGCGTGCCGGCGCTGGCCCGGCCGCGGCCGCGGGAGCTGGACCGCCTGGAGTGGTTCTGGTGGTGCGCCGCGGCCGGCATCACCCTGCTGACGCTCGTCGGCCAGGTGCTCACGCTCGTGAACAGCTTCTCCGCGCTGACGCTCTGCGCCGTGATCCTGACGCTGGTGCTGCTGGTGCGGGCCCGGGTGAGCGGCGTCCGTCCGCTGACGCTCCTCCAGCAGCTCTATCGCCGCGTGGTGCTGATCTCGCTGAACGTGCTGGAAGGACGGGTGAACGTCCGCCGCCGTCTCCGCCGCGCGCGGCGCAATGCCGGCCGGCGCCTGTCCGCTGCCTTCGCCACCGGCACGTCGCGATGGCATGCGGCAGCGTGGACGGGCGTAGTAACGCTGGCGGCAGCAGTGCGTTTCTACCGTCCCTTCGTCACCGCGAACCTCGGGTTCTCCGACACCTACGTGCACCTCTACCTGATGCGCCTCCTCGAACAGGGGCGGCAGGTGGATCCGGCCTGGGGCCCGTATCCGCGCGGGATGCACTTCCTGCTGACCTCCATCCACGAGCTGACCAACGTCGACCTGATCCTGCTGATGAACTTCTTCGGCGCCGTCTCCGGTGTGCTGATCACGCTGGCCGTGGCCGACGCGGCCAG
>JAXDJK010000673.1:0-7111 GCA_034665665.1 Acidobacteriota bacterium | reverse complement strand
TGCGATGCGCGGGTGGTCGAGGCCATGCTGCCGTACTTTACGGAGATCTTCGGCAACGCCGCGTCGATCACCAACGCGCATGGGCGAAAGGCGTCGATGGCGCTGGAGGATGCGCGGGTGGCGGTGGCCCGCTTCTTCCGCGTGCTGCCGCCGGAGATCTACTTCACGGCCGGGGCGACCGAGTCGAACAACATCGCCCTGAACGTCGTGCGGCCGGGGCAGCACTTCGTCACCGGCGCCACGGAGCACAAGTCGATCCTTGCTCCGGCGGAGCGGTTGGCCAAGCAGGGCGCGGAGGTCACGATCCTCACGCCCGATGACGAGGGGGTGATCCACCCCGACACCCTGCGCGCCGCACTGCGGCCGAATACCCGGCTGGTCTCCATCGAATGGGCGAACGGGGAGCTCGGGACCATCCAGCCGATCGCCGAGCTGGCCGCCCTCGCAAAGGAGCAGGGTGCGCTCTTTCATACGGACATGACCCAGGCGGTCGGCAAGATCCCGGTGGACTTGGCGAACATCGACCTGGCTTCCTTCTCGGCCCACAAGATCTACGGCCCGAAGGGCATCGGCGGGCTGTTCGTGCGTCGCGGCCTGAAGGTCGAGCCGGTGATCGTGGGAGGCGGGCAGGAACGGAATGTCCGCTCCGGCACGATCAACGTACCGGGCGCGATCGGCCTGGCCGCTGCGCTGCGGTTACGCGCTGAAGAGATGGCCGACGAGGCCTTGCGGCTCGCGCAACTGCGCGACGGCCTTCGCGAAGGACTGCTGGCGGAGATCGATCACATTTCGGTGAACGGTCCGGGCGGGTTAAGATTGCCGGGCAATCTCAACGTCAGCTTCGAACGGATTGAAGCCGACTCGCTGATCCTGGCCATGAAGCATTTTTCACTATCGTCCGGATCGGCGTGCAGCTCGGGGGAGCGAGGGCCGTCGCGCGTGCTCAAGGCGATCGGCGTGAGCGACGCCGCGGCCATCGGATCGATCCGTTTCGGGCTCGGGAAGTCGAACACGACGGAGCACGTAGCCATGCTGATCGAAGACCTGAAACGGGCGGTACGACGGCTGCGGGAGATCTCCGCCGCATGATGCTTGGAGAAGGTCCGGGACGGATTCTGCTCGTCGATCACTCCCGCGGCGCGCTCCTGTTTCAGGAGACGATCCTCCGCCGCCGGGACATGCTGATCATGACCTCGCTGGCCGGCTCGGATGGCCTGGTCAAGGCCCGCATCGAGCGCCCCAACCTGATCATCTTCGGCTACGACCTGTTCGATATGAGCGCACCGGAGTTCTGCCGCGAGATCCGCGGCGATGATCACATCCGCACCACGTCCCTTTTGCTGGTCTGCGACCGCGCCCATCAGGAGCACGGCGACCTCTGCATCGCCGCCGGCTGCAACGACGTGATCTTCCGGCCGCTGCAAAAGCGCGAGCTGGACCAGAAGGTCGAGAAGCTGACCAGCATCCCGGTGCGGCGGCAGCTCCGGACCATCACCAAGATCGAAGTCTCGCTGGAGAAGAACGGCCGCTTCGTGCTCGGGCGCAGCGTGAACATCTCGGCCAACGGGATGCTGCTGGAGATCGATAAACTGCTCCCGCAGGACAGCCCGGTGCGTATTCACTTTTACCTGCCGGGCGATCCGAAGCCGTTGCAGTTGAATGTGGAGATCCTGCGCGCCGATTACTCCGGCAGCACACCGAAGTACGGCGTGAAGTTCGTCGATGCCGCCGAGGATGAGCGCGACCGCATCGAACGCTTCGTGCACCGCCTCCGCTCCCGGGAATCCATCTGAATGTCGACGAAGATTGCCGCGATTGATGAAGCCATCTACATGGCCCGCGAGGACGAGTTCCTCCGCGCGCTGACGAAGTTCCTCGATGTGTACGGCAGCGAGAACGCTGCCTCGCTGCAGACTGCCAAGGCAGCCCGCGGGCTGTCGTACTTTGGCCTCTGTCTGGCGCTGGTGCAGAAAAAGTACAAAGAAGCCATCGAGCTCTGTAATCGCGCCGTCGCCCTGGAGTTCTACAACGGCGATCACTACGCGAACCTGGCCCGGGTCTACCTCGCGCAGGGCAACCGCAAGAAAGCCGTCGAGATCGCCGAGCAGGGCCTCAAAGTCGCCCCCGACAGCGAGTACCTGACCCGCACCCGCGGCACTCTCGGCGTCCGCTCACGCCCCCCGGTCCCCTTCCTCGATCGCGCCAATCCCATCAACGTCTCCCTCGGTCAGGCCCGCCACGCCAAGAAGGTCGCCGATGACGACGTGGTGAAGAAGCGTAAGTAGTACGCCCAGAACGCGGCCGTCTCGCGCGCCAGGTTGTACGGCATCGGCGCCAGCGCGGAGCTCTTCGCCGGCACGGTGTAGACCTCCACGCCGTGGCGCTGGAAGGCCATCTTGATCCGCGGCAGGTGGTAGAAGTGGCTGACCACCAAAATGCGCCGTGCTTTCGTGAGGGCGATGGTGTTCTTCACCGTGGCCTCGGTATTCACCCCATGCGGATCACGGAGGATGGCGCTGTCCGGTACACCTCTGGCGACGGCGTAGCGCCGCATGACCTCCGGCTCATCGAGCGCACCATCGCCCGGACCGCCGGAGAAGAGCATCCGCGGCGCAAGGCCCTGCCGGTACAGCTCGCAGCCGGTGCGGATGCGATCTTCGAGTGCGCTGGACGGCCGGCCATCGGCGTACGCGTGTGCGCCGAGGACCACGATCAGGTCCGCTGGCCTGCGATAGTCGGTCAGGCCGAAGAACGAGATCTGCGCGAGCGGGAACAACAGCGCGCAGAGCACAAACGTGATCGCGAACGCACGCGGTGCCTTGGCTGCGCTTCTCGTGTGCGCGATGGCGATCGTGATCAGCACGGCCATCATCAGCACCGACAGCGGCAGCGGAAACGCCGATCGGATCTCGCCCCGCGCCAGCGCCGCGTAAAACGAGACGGCGTTGATCGCCGCTACCATCGCTGCAAATCCCAGTAACGGGAGCGCCACCGCGCGCCGCATCCGCCCGGCTTCCGGCCGCGCGGCATACCCGAGCATCACCAGCGCCAGGAGGACGAGCAGAATCGTCCTCGCAACCTCCGGCAACGCCCACACATCAATCCACCAGATGTTCAGATCCCGCCGAAGGTTCAAAAGCGTGAACGCGCCGAAGAACAGCGCCATCCCGCGCGCGATACCAGTGAGCACGAGTCGAGTGTAGCGGGTGATTCAGGCGAAAACCGCGAAAGGTCCACGCGAAGCGTTTGGACTGCGGCAGCTTTCTGCCGCTTTTGTACAGCCACGAGCAGCGCACGTGGCACCACGCGACAGGCCACGCGAGTGCCACCGGCAGGGCACGTGGCTGTACGAAAGCGGTGGCACGGGCCACCGCAGTCCAAACGCTGCGCGTAGGCCATTGACCCTCTTCGCCGGAAATGGTGCAACGTATACGCGAAGCGTTTGGACTGCTGTGGCCCGAGCCACAGCTTTTGTACAGCCATGAGCAGCGCTCGTGGCACCACGCTACAACTACGCGAGTGCCACCGGCAGCGCCTGTGGCTGTACGAAAGCGGCAGAAAGCTGCCGGCAGTCCAAACGCTTCGCGTGGACCTTTCACGCTCGCGGCGTGAACTTACCCTCGGTACCAGCGGGCGAGCCGGTTCGGGGACACGCCGAGGCGGAAGGCGAGGACGACTAGCCAGTTGATGCAGGTGGTGCGCACGAGACCTTTCTCGAGGAAGCGGCGGCCGGAGGTGTGGACGGGGAGGGGGAGGATGGCGATCTTGCCGTGGCGTTTCATGCGCACCGCGAGGTCGTAGTCTTCCATGAGGGGGATTTCGCGGTAGCGGCCGAGGCGGAGGAAGTCTGCGCGGCGGATGAAGTGGGCCTGGTCGCCCCAGGGGGCGCGGCTGAAGCGTGTGCGGAAGTTGATGGCGAAGGCGGTCCAGCGCAGGCCGAGGGTCTGCTCGATGAAGGCGATGCGGAAGCCGCCGAAGATCGCGCCGTCATCGATGGCGCGGGTGACCGCTTCGGCCGCGCCGGCGGGCAGCAGCGTATCAGCGTGCAGGAACAGCAGCGTCCTGTGCGAGGCCAGCTGGGCACCGGCGTTGAGCTGCCGGGAACGCATCGACTGGCCGGAGATGACCTGCGCACCGTGCTCGCGGGCGATCCGGATGGTCGCGTCGCGGCTTCCGCCATCGGCCACGATCACCTCGGCGGCGCCGGCGGCGAAGGCGGCGTCGATGGTAGCGGCGATCCGCTCTGCTTCGTCGAGCGCCGGGATGATCACACTCACCGAGGCGGGCATCGAGGCGGATGCTAACCTACGGCCGCGCCATGAACTGCTACGTTCTCGTCGGCGGCCGGTCGTCGCGCATGGGTCAGTCGAAGACAGCGCTCTTCCTCGACCGCGTCGTCGCCGCCGCGCGGCCTGTGTTTGATGATGTGATCGCCGTGCAACGTGCCGGTGGCGACACCGTGGGCATCCGCACCATCTGCGAAATGTCCCACGAGGACGAAGCCCCGCTCTTCGGCATCGCCCGCGCCCTCGAAGACGCGCAGGCGGATTGCTTCATCCTCGCCGTCGACTACCCGAAGATCACCACCGACGTGCTGCGCTACCTCGCCGACCGCGACGGCGTCCCAGTCTGGAATGGCCAGCCCCAGCCCCTCTGCGCCCGATGGCCGAGAGCGCTCCTGCCGCTCGTCACGCAGCGTCTGGCGACGAGACGATACGACTTGCGCGGCTTGATCGCGGAGGCCGGTGTGGAGATGATCGCCGAAGCGGACTTGCGCGCGCGGTTCACCGGCGAGCCGCTGGCGAACGTGAATACCCCGGCGGACCTTCAGGAGGCAGAGCGGCATGGCTAAGGATTTCTCCCATCTCGACGAGACCGGCGGCATCTCGATGGTGCATGTGGGTGCGAAGCGCTCCACGCAACGCGAGGCCGTGGCCACGGCCACCGTTCGTATGACGCCCGATACCCTCGGCAAGCTGGTCGAGCGCGCACTGCCGAAAGGCGACGTCCTGACCACGGCCAAAGTCGCGGGCGTCCTGGCCGCGAAGCAAACGCCCACGCTCATCCCGCTGGCGCATCCGCTGGCCCTCGACTCCGTCGACATCACCTTCGATCTCGATCCCGCCGCCGGCACGATCGAGATTCGCTCCATCGTCCGCTGCGAGGGGAAGACCGGCGTGGAGATGGAGGCGATGACGGCCTGCGCCGTCGCCGCCCTGACCATCTACGACATGTGCAAGAGCGCCGAAAAGGGCATCGTCATCGACGGACTGCAGCTCATGCGCAAGAGCGGCGGCAAGTCGGGCATCTGGGAGCGGTGAGGCAGTTCCTCGGGTTCCTCGGAGTTCCTCGGCAAAGCACTTCCTACCGAGGAACCGAGGAACTCCGAGGAACTCCGAGGAACCGCTCTACGGTCTCCGCGCCCAGTCCGGCCGCGTATCGGTGCGGTTGCCGGTCGGGCGATCCGCGTTTTCGGCTTCCTTGTCCGCGGTGACGAGCTGCTTGCGGATGGAGCCGAGGATGCGGGCGTCGGTGGCAATGGCCAGGTCGACCAGCCGCTGGCGCTCCTTGTAGCCGTTGAAAGCGATCACGAAGCGGTCGAGGCGGAAGGCCACGGCGCGGCCGAGGTAACGATCCTCGCCGGTGAAGTTGTCCTCACCGAGGTTCGGGATCGGATCGAGCAGCTTGCCGTTGCGGATGTAAAGCCCGCGGTAGGCGTCCAGCACCTTCGCCGCCGCGGCCTTGTTCGCCGCCGGCACGATCAGGCCTTCCATCACGTCGCCGCCCACGTTGAAGCTGGCCTGGAACGAGTTGCCGAGTGCTGTCTGGCCGAAGCCCTCTTCGGCGGAGTAGCGCTCGCTGTTCGGGATGCGCAGGTCGACCGGGAAGAAGTTGAACACCGCGGGCTTGCTGGGCGCGGGCGGCATCCGCTCCGCGACCACGCTCGCGAGGCGCTGCAGCGCCTGCAGACCGTCCGGCGTGCCGCCGCCGGTGACGCGCACGTAGAAGGGGCCGCGCCAGAGGTGCACGGCGTACTTGCTGGTGAAGGCCTCGTTCTGGAGCGGGAAGAACTGGATCGGCCCGATCTTGCGGACCGAGTACGCGCCGAACGACTTCACGAAGTCGGGGAAGCGGAAGATCTCCAGCGTGGCGAAGCCGTTGTTGCCGACTGCCGAGTACTTGCCGGCCGTCACGTCGATGACCTCGTAGCGGGCGAAGTTCACGCCGTCCGGCCCGAGGTACGTGCCGATGCGATCGCCCGGGACGACGATCGGATCCTCCTCCAACTGCCAGCCGGGCGCTTCCTGGTGGCGTGGCAGGAATTGCAGGCTGGGCGAATCAATGGAGGTGTAATTGAGCTCCGGCTCCGGAGGGGGAGGGGCCGGTGCCGGGGGATGCGACCTGCGACCGCCGCACGCGGTGAGCGTGGCGATCAGGACGGCGACAGCGATTCGAGCCAGGTGATGGTGGCGCGGACGCCCGCACCCGTCCCGCCCCGCGCGTCCCGCGGCGTTTCCGACTCCGCGTACGCGGTTCCTGCGATATCCAGATGAGCCCAAGACGGACAATCGACGAACTCCTTCAAAAAAACTGCCGCGGTGATGGCGCCGCCCCAGCGGCCGCCCGTGTTTTTCATGTCCGCCCATTCGCTGCGGATCTGATCTTTGTACTCGTCCCACACCGGTAACCGCCAGAAGCGGTCGCCGCTGCGCTCCCCCGACTCAATCAACTTCTGAGCCAGCTCATCATCGTTCGAGAAAAGACCGGCCGCTTCACTGCCGAGCGCGACCACGCAGGCCCCGGTCAGCGTGGCGTAATCGAGCAGATGATCGGGCTTGAGATTCGAGGCGTAGTGGAGCGCGTCGCCGAGGATCATGCGCCCTTCGGCGTCCGTATTCACGATCTCCACGGTCTTCCCGTTCATCATGGTGATGATCTCGCCCGGCTTGTAGGCGCTGCCGCTGGGCAGGTTCTCCGTGGCGGCGAAGATGGCGGTGATGCGGACCGGCAGGGCCAGCCGCGCGGCCGCTTCGATCGTGCCGATCACCGTGGCGGCGCCGCACATGTCGAACTTCATCTCTTCCATTTTCTCGGACGGCTTGATGGAGAT
>JAXDJK010000672.1:0-3094 GCA_034665665.1 Acidobacteriota bacterium | reverse complement strand
AGCCGATCCGATCCTCGATCTGCAGAAGCGCCTCGGCGAGCTGCAGGAGCTGCTCTACGCCGAGCACCAGCAGAAGGTGCTGATCGTTCTCCAGGGCATGGACACCTCGGGGAAAGACGGCGTGGTCCGCCACGTGATGTCCGAGTGCAGCCCGCAGGGGATGCGCGTCGTGTCGTTCAAGAAGCCGACCGAGCAGGAGCTGGCTCACGACTACCTCTGGCGCATCCACGCCGCCGCCCCCGCCGCCGGCGAGATCGCCGTCTTCAATCGCAGCCACTACGAGGACGTGCTGGTCGTGCGCGTCCACTCCGACCGCCCGAAGAGCTTCTGGACCGAGCGCTTCCGCCAGATCAACGACTTCGAGCGCAGCCTGGCCGAGAACGGCACGACCATCCTCAAGTTCTTCCTGCACATCAGCGGCGACGAACAACGCGATCGCCTCCAGGCCCGCATCGACGACCCCACCAAACGCTGGAAGTTCGAGCACGGCGACCTCGCCGAACGCAAGCTCTGGGACGCCTACATGCGCGCCTACGAAGAAGCGCTGGACGCCACGTCCACGAAACTCGCCCCCTGGTACGTCGTCCCGGCGAACGCGAAATGGTTCCGCAACTGGGTCATCGGCAAGACGATCGTGGAGAAACTCGACTCGCTCAAGATGACGTTCCCGGAGCCGGACCTCACCGACGTGCAGTTCGTGTGAGGGTTCTTCCGCCGCTCCGCGGCTCGATTCGTGGGGACGCGTCTGCATCCCAGGGCTGAGAAGCGCCCTGGGCTACATTCTTTTGCCGCTCCGCGGCTGAACAACGCGCGTAGCGCGTGCGATCGCCTCTAGCTAGCCGCGGAGCGGCGTGGGGAAAACGCGCGTAGCGCGTCCGCGGCGTGCCAATGCTCGTGGGCTAAACCACCTCGCCGTGCGACGCGCCGCGTGCGATTCGCCTTTAGCCGCGGAGCGGCGTGAGAATGTAGCCCAGGGCGCTTTTCAGCCCTGGGATCAGGTGAGCCCCCCCAACATCATCAGCCGCGGAGCGGCGAAAGAACGGGAAGCAACCTCCCCTACTCCTCCGCCAGCACCGCGTCGATCCTGCGCGACAGCTCTTCCTCGGATAGCCGCGTCGGCGCATAGAACCGCACGATCCCGTGTCGATCGATGAGCACGAACGTCGGCGTGGCCGAGGCACCGTAACGGATGTCGCCGGCGTCGTCGATGGGTGCCGTCACGCCGTCGAGGCCCGCGTACGTTTCGGCCCATATCTTGGCCACCTGCGCCTTCTCTTCCGCCGGCGTGGCCGGCTTGTCGTCGACCGTGCCGTAGAGCCGCGTCGGCGCCATCAGCACCAGCCCCTTGCCGCGGTAGCGCTGCCACACGCGCGCGAGCGAGGCCGCCTGCGCCTTACAGTCGCCACACCAGTTGGCCCAGAAGAAGAGCAGCACCGGCTTGCCCTTCAGCTCCGCGGCGGACAGCGGCGCCGCGCCGACGTAGTTGCTCATCTCCAGCGCCGGCGCCGCCGAGCCCTCCAGTGTGAGGAGGTTGATGTTCTTGTGGATGCGCGCCCGCAGGGCCGCGTCCTTCGCGCGCTCCAGCGCACTCCGGAAGTAGCGGAGCGCTTCGCCGCGGCCATCGCGAGTCAGATGCAGCCGCCCCTCCACCTCGATGGCCGCACCGAACGGCGTGATCACGCCATCCTTCTCCTCCGGGATCTCCCGATGCAGCTCCGCGACGTACCGGTCGGCAAGCTCGAGCTGTCCCAGCAGCAGCGCCCCTCGGGCCAGCCAACCGATGGCGTTGAGGTACTCCGCGTCGACGCCGGTCTCGCGTTTGTAATCCTCGACCGCGGCCATCCCACTGGCCAGATCGCCCGCGGTGATCTTCATCCGCACGCCGGTCACCAATGGCCCGGCAAACGACGGCAACGACCCGAGACAGACCACCACCAGCAGCACAGCAATACGTTTCCGCATGCTGTGTCGGACGCAGGTCGCGCCGGAAAGTCACGCGCGGTTTGATTTCAGTGCGAGCCGGGTGCGAACGCGATCCCTCGCGGACCGCCGTCGACATTGGCCACGAACACGTCGATGAACGCGCCAGTCCTGCCGTCGAAGCGCAGGACGTCCCCCGCGTCTCCGGCGCTGTTCGAGGCACTCACATAGAGCTGCCCATCCGGCCCGACGGCCACGTACAACGGGAACCACCCATCGCGCGTCAGGAACGCGGCCGAGCGCGTGCCGCGGCCCGTGAAAACCGGCGCCGACGGCGACCGCTGCGAGGCGGGAAAGCGAAGCACGTTGTTGTTCCCGCTCACCGTCCAGTTCACCACGAGCAGCGCACCCGTCGGATCGAACGCCACCTTCCACGGCCACTGCAGCCCGCCCGTGCCGGATGGCAGATAGACATCCACGAACTTGCCCGTGAGCGCGTCGAACCGCACCACCTCGCCACGCGTGCCGGTGCAACCGGTCGGGCCGGTGACACAGCCGTCGTAATTGCCAACATACAGCTTGCCGTCGGGTCCGAAAGCGATCCCGCGCGCGTCCGTCAACGGATAGCCGGTGGTGAACTCGTCGATCCACGCACCGGTGACGACGTCGTACCGCCGCACCGCTCCATGGCCGGCCGCGTACAGGTTCCCGTCCGGCCCGAAGGCCACGTCATTGAACGCACCATCCGCCAGCGCCGTCCACGCACCCGGCGACGCGCTGAACGGCCCATTCACACGCGCCAGCCCGGGCGTCGCTCCCGACACGTTCGCCACGTACAGATTGCCATCCGGCCCGAAGGCCAGCCCCCAGGGACGCCGCACCACGTTCCGGCTGTAAACCGCCGCCGTCTCCGCAGGCGCCGCATGCGGCCCGGTCACCGAGCTGCGCGGCCCGTAATACCGTTCGATGCTCGCCGCAAAGAACCCGCTCACGAACAGGTCCGGCGAATGAGGAAGCGGGGGCAATCCATCCGCCGCCAGCATTCCGGTGGCCGATACGAGCAAGGCGAGCAAAACCACGGTCTTTCGCATAGGAGCCTCCGCATAAATATACGTCCATCCCGTCCAGGAGCGCGCCGGACTACGCGAAGCGTGTGGTGTGGGGGGGGGGGGGG
>JAXDJK010000671.1:0-9721 GCA_034665665.1 Acidobacteriota bacterium | reverse complement strand
GGCACGTGCCCCCCCCCTTAAGCTTCGCGTGAAAGCCGCGCGTCATGCCGGTGGATGTACAAAAGCGCCAGAAAGCGGCCGGCAGTCCAAACGCTTCGCGTAGACCTTCCACGCTCTTCGGCCGACTGCCACATGGCAGGCGAGTGCACGCGCTTCAGAGGGACGGTCGTGAAAGGTCCACGCTCTTCGGCCGACTGCCACATGGCGGGCCAGTGCACGCGCTTCACAGGGACGTCGCGAAAGGTCCACGCGAAGCGTTTGGACTGCCGGCAGCTTTCTGCCGCTTTTGTACAGCCACAGGCGCTGGTCAGCGCGCTCGCCGGTAGGCGCGTGGTGAGACGCCGAACTCCGTCCGGAAGGTGCGGTTGAAGTTGGAGAGGTCGCCGAAGCCGGAGTCGAGGGCGATGTCGAGGACCTTTGCTGGCTCCAGGGAGAGCCGTTCGGCGGCAAAACGCAGGCGGGTGCGGAGGATGTACTGGTGCGGGGTCACGCCGGTCAGGCGCTCGAAGGTGCGCAGGAAGTGGTAGCGGCTCAGGCCCGCGGCGCGGGCGAGCACTTCGAGCGAGAGCGTGGCCGCGGGGTGGCGGTCGATGGCGCGGATCGCGCGGCTCACGCGCGACTCGGCGTTGGCGGGTGAGGTCATCAAGAGTGGTGCGCCGGAGGCCAGGTGCGCCGCTTGCGCCGCGAGGGTGATGGCCCACTCCTCCCATGGCGCGTCCGTCGATCCCGCGGCCACGGCCGCGCAGGCGCGGGCGATCAGCGGGGAGGTCAGGCGCAACGGAGGAAGGCGCAGCGTAGGGAACTCCCGCGGTGCGCCGGCATCCGCGGCGATGCGCGCGAACAAATCGGGTGCGTAGCGGAACGACACGCAGCGGTCTCCCGCACCGACGCCGTGGCCGCACTCGAACGACTGCCCGGGTGTGCCGAGGAGCAGAGAGCCCGGGACCATCAGCGCGGAACCGCGCGCGGAGCGGTACTGAAACGTGCCCGCCGCGACGATGGCGATCGAGACCGCCTGGTGCCGTTCCTCGAACGGGCGATCGCGGCGGTCCGAGGTGCAGAGCACGTCGGCGACGCGCCAGCCGTCGCCGGAGGCCAGCGTCCGCGACGTGGCCTGGCCCGCGGCGCCGGTCACCGCGCGCTCCGCCAGCGCCTGCTCCAGCTCGACCGCAATTTTCGCCAAGAAATCGCCTCCCGTGTGCCGCTATAAAAGCACGAAACACGCGAAAGGAAACGCATGCAAACCGCAAACTTTCAATCTGCCCTGACCGCGCCCGGCCGCTCCCCGGAGATCCCCGAGCAGCACGACGCCTACGGTTGGCTCATCGGCAGCTGGGACCTCGACATTCCCTTCTACCGCGTCGACATCAGCGACCGCCGCGTCAAAGGCCAGGTCCACTTCAGCTGGGTGCTGGAAGGCCGCGCCGTGCAGGACGTCTGGATCATGCCGCACAGCTACGGCACAACGCTGCGCATCTGGGATCCCGCCATCGAAGCGTGGCGCGTCACCTGGATCAACCCGATCAGCGGCGTCCGCGACCAGCTCATCGGCCGACGCAGTGGTAGCGACATCATCCAGCTCGGCACCCACGCGGACGATACCCCGATCCGCTGGACCTTCACCGAGATCACCGACCACTCGTTCCGCTGGCTCGGCGACGCGCTCGAACCCGATGGCGTGACCTGGAAACGCGAAGCCGAGTTCCGGGCCACGCGGATGCATGCATGATGAAGAGAGGAGCAATACCGATGAACAACGATCAAGCGTTGCGCGACCACCTGCAGTACCTGCTCGAAGGCAAAGGCGCCCACGCCGGCTTCGACGACACCGTCAACGATTTCCCTGCCGCATTGCGCGGCCGCCGTCCCGACGGCTCGCCGCACTCCGCGTGGGAGTTGCTCGAGCACCTGCGCCTCGCGCAGTGGGACATCCTCGACTACATCCGCAACCCGGACTACGTCGCGCCCGAGTTTCCGGCCGGCTACTGGCCGGCCAGCCCCGAGCCGCCGAACGAGCAGGCCTGGGACGAGAGCGTGGCTGCCTTCCATGCCGATGTGGCGGCGCTGCGTGCGCTCGTCGCCGAGGGTGACCTCCTGGCCCCGATCGTCTACGCGAAAAACGCCACCATCGTCGGTCAGGTGCTCCTGGCCGCGGACCATAACGCCTACCACCTCGGCCAGCTGCTGCTGGTTCGCCGGCTCCTCGGCGCCTGGGATCATTCGTAACTGGCGTGCAGGCTTTCTTTCCTGCAAACTGAGCGCGTAAGGAGACGCACCCGAATGCCGGAGATTCACCACGTCACGCCACGGAATGGCGATGTTCTGCTCCTCGTGGGAACGATGAAGGGCGCGTTCATCCTGCGCGCCGACCAGCAGCGCCGCGAATGGGAGATCGGCGGCCCGTACTTTCCGGGCAGCGCCGTCTATGCCCTGGCCTACGACGGCCGAGCGGGACGCAGCCGCCTCTGGGCCGGCCCCACCAGCATGCACTGGGGCGGTCTCCTGCGGTCGAGCGACGACTTCGGGCGCAACTGGACCAATCCCGAGAGCGCCAACATCAAGTTCCCGGAAGGCACCGGCGCCGCCCTCAACCAGATCTGGCAGCTCATGCCCGGACGCCCATCGGAGCCCGACACCCTCTACTGCGGCGTCGAGCCGGCCGCGCTCTTCGTCTCGCGCGACGCAGGCGAGACCTGGGCGCTCGAAGAAGGGCTGTGGAACCACCCGCAGCGCCCGCGGTGGGAGCCGGGCGGGGGAGGGCTCTGCCTGCACACCATCCTCCTCGATCCCGTGGACCCGCAGCGCGTGCGCATCGCCGTCTCCACCGCCGGCATGTACGTCACCGAAGACGGCGGCGCCTCCTGGCGCCCGTCGAACCAGGGCGTGCGCGCCCAGTTTCTCCCCGACAAATACCCCGAGTTCGGCCAGTGCGTGCACAAGGTCGCGCAGTCCGCGCAGCGGCCGGAGCGGATGTACCTCCAGAACCACTGGGGCCTCTATCGCAGCGACGACCGCGGCGAGAACTGGATCGACATCGCCAACGGCGTCCCCTCCGACTTCGGCTTTCCCATGGCCGTGCATCCACAAAACCCCGACACCGCCTGGATCGTGCCGCTCGAGTCGGACCAGTTCCGCTGCACCCCCGAGGGCAAACTGCGCGTCTACCGCACCCGCGACGCCGGCGCCAGCTGGGAGCCGATGTCCGGCGGCCTGCCCGATCACGATGCCTACGAGACCGTGCTGCGCGACGCCATGGCCGTCGATCCGCTCGGTCCCACCGGCGTCTACTTCGGCACGCGCAGCGGCAAATTGTTCGCCTCTGCGGACGAGGGGGAGAGCTGGACGGCTCTGGCCGACGGACTCCCGCCCATCGTGGCCGTGAAGACGGCGGTGATGGCGTGGCCCTGACCTTCGTGGTCTCGGGCCCGCTGCGTGAGCTGGCGGGCAATCGCGGAGAGATCCGGGTCGGCGGCAGCGCCGGCTCGGTCTCTGACGCCCTCGCGCTGCTCTGGGCCGAATGCCCTGCCTTCCGCGACCGCGTCGTCACCGAGCTCGGCGAGCTGCGCCCGCATCTCAACGTCTTCGTCGACGGCGAGAGCATCCGTTACTCCGGCGGTTTCGCCACTCCGGTGCGCGACGGCTCCGAGATCGTCATCCTCCCGGCCCTCAGCGGCGGCTAGCACATATAATCCGCCGCCTTATGGGCGCCACCGTTCGAGTCAAGGATTTACCGCAGCACACCGGCGAGACCATTACGGTCAAAGGCTGGCTCTACAACAAACGCAGCTCCGGGAAGCTCCAGTTCCCGATCATCCGCGACGGCAGCGGCGTCGTGCAGTGCGTGGTCTCCAAGAAGGAAGTCGACGAAGAGTCGTGGAACGACTCCGACCGCGCCACGCAGGAATCGACCCTCAGCGTGACCGGCAAAGTGGTGGCCGAAGCGCGTGCGCCGGGCGGCGTCGAGCTGCACGTCACCGAGGTCCGGCTCCTCGGCTTAGCCGAGCCGTACCCGATCTCCCCCAAGGAGCACGGCACCGACTTCCTCATGAACCACCGCCACCTCTGGCTGCGGTCCATGAAACAGCACCACGTCATCGTGATCCGCAACGAGGTGGAGAAGTCGATCCGCGACTTCTTCTACGACCGCAACTTCATCCTCATCGACTCGCCGATCCTCACCGGCAACGCTGCCGAGGGGACGTCCACGCTCTTCGAGACCGACTACTTCGGCGAGAAGGCCTACCTCTCCCAGTCCGGCCAGCTCTACCTCGAGCCCGCGGCTGCCGCCTTCGGCAAGGTGTACTGCTTCGGGCCAACGTTCCGCGCCGAAAAGTCGAAGACCCGCCGCCACCTCACGGAGTTCTGGATGGTCGAGCCCGAGGTGGCCTTCCTCGAATTCGACGGCCTGCAGGAGCTGGCCGAGGAGTTCGTCGAATACATCGTCGGCCGCGTGCTGGACCGCTGCGCCGAATCGCTCAAAGAGCTGGAGCGCGATCTCACGAAGCTGGAGAACATCAAGCGCCCCTTCCCGCGCATCAGCTACCGCGACGCCATTGAGCTGCTCCAGAGCAAGGGCATGGTCGCCA
Source organism: Acidobacteriota bacterium (assembly GCA_034665665.1). Classification (GTDB taxonomy): domain Bacteria; phylum Acidobacteriota; class Thermoanaerobaculia; order Gp7-AA8; family Gp7-AA8; genus DASWOB01. The sequence goes on along the minus strand of JAXDJK010000671.1, from coordinate 5,135 downwards.
ACTTCGGCGACGACATCGGCGGCGACGAAGAGACCGTCATCGCCAACTCCTACGATCGCCCGGTGATCATCACCCGCTATCCGGCCGCCATCAAGGCGTTCTACATGCAGCCCGATCCGAACGAGCCGGAAGTGGCCCTGGCCATGGACATGATCGCGCCCGAAGGCTACGGCGAGATCATCGGCGGCTCGCAGCGCATCCACGATCACGACCTGCTGCTCCAGCGCATCCAGGAGCACAAGCTGCCGGTCGACAAGTTCCAGTGGTACCTCGACGTGCGCAAGTACGGCACCTTCCCGCACTCCGGCTTCGGCATGGGCATCGAGCGCTGCGTGGCCTGGATCAGCGGCGTGCCGCATCTCCGCGAGACCATCCCGTATCCCCGGACGATCAACCGCATTTATCCCTGATGAGCGCCGCAACTCTCCGTGTGATCCCGCTGGGCGGTCTCGGCGAGATCGGCATGAACTGCATGGTCTACGAGTGTGGCGACGAAGCCATCCTCGTGGACTGCGGCATGATGTTCCCCGACGCCGCGACGCTCGGCGTGGACGTGATCGTCCCCGACATGACGTACCTCTTCGAGCACGCCGCGCGCATCAAAGCGGTGTTCGTGACGCACGGGCATGAGGACCACATCGGCGCGCTGCCGTTCCTGGTGGAGCGCCTGCCGCTGCCGGTCTACGGCATGCCGCTGGCCCTCGGGTTCGTGAAGGACAAGCTCGACGAGTTCGGCATCCATGACATCGAGCTGCGCACGATCATGCCGCGCGACGTGGTGGAGGTGGGCTCCTTCCGCGTGGAGGCCATCCGGGTCACGCACTCCATCGTGGACGCCCTCGGCTACGCCATCACCACGCCGGCCGGCACGGTCATCCACACGGGTGACTTCAAGATCGACCACACCCCCATCGACGCCAAGCCCACCGACATCGCCCGTTTCGCGCATTACGGCGAGCAGGGCGTGCTGCTGCTGGTCAGCGATTCGACCAACGCACTCGTGCCGGGCCACTGTCCGTCCGAGCAGGTGGTGGGCGGGGCCCTCGGCGAGATCTTCTCGAACGCGCCGGGGCGGGTCATCGTCACGACGTTCGCGTCGCACATCCACCGCGTGCAGCAGATCATCGACACGGCCCGCAAGTACCGCCGCAAGGTGCTGCTGATCGGCCGTTCGCTGGTGGACAACACCGAAACGGCGGAGCGCCTCGGCTACCTGAGGTTCCCGCGCGAAGCGCGCGCCAGCTCCTCCGACTTCGCCCCGCGCGATCTGGTCATCCTCACCACCGGCACGCAGGGTGAGCCGTCATCGGCGCTCTCGCGCATGGCCATCGGCGAGCACAAGCAGGTCTCGATCGAAGAGGGCGACGTGGTGATCATCTCCGCCCGCACCATCCCGGGGAACGAGCGGGCGGTCTCCCACGTGATCGACAACCTCTACCGCCGCGGCGCCGAGGTCGTGCACCACGAGACCGCCGACATCCACGTCTCCGGCCACGCCTGTCAGGAAGAGCTGAAGTTGATGCTGAACCTGACCCGCCCGAAGTTCTTCATCCCCATGCACGGCACGCTGCGCCACCTCATCCACCACGCCCGCCTGGCCGAAGCGACCGGCGTGCCGCACGGGACGGTCATCACCAACGGCCAGGTGGCGGAGCTCGATGGCGACACCATCCGCGTGCTCGAAGAGCGCGTGCCGCAGGGGAAGGTCTTCATCGACTCGCAGGCCGAGGAGGTTCCGGACGTCGTCGTCCGCGACCGCCAGCATCTGGCCGAGGACGGCTTCGTGATCGTGGTTGTGGCCATCGACAGCGACGGACGGGTCATCCGCGACCCCGAGATCATCACCCGCGGCCTGGTTCACGTCGACGCCAGCCAGGACATGCTCGACGAAGTCCGCCGCCTCCTCGTTGGCATGCTTACCGAAAGTCCCGCCAGCGAGCTGCGCGAAACCGACATCCTCCAGGAGAAGATGCGGGCCCTGCTCAAACGCTACTTCCGCAAGAACATGGGACGCCGGCCGCTTATCCTGCCCGTGATTTGGGAGATGTGATTTGTCTCTAACTGAAGCGATCGTTCTAGGACTAGTCCAAGGTTTAACCGAATTCATCCCCATCTCCTCCACCGGCCATCTGAAGCTCGTGCCCGAGCTCCTCGGCTGGGGCGATCCCGGGGCGGCGGTGTCGGCGGTCATCCAGTTCGGGACGATCCTGGCCGTGATCATCTACTTCTTCCGCGACATCATCCGGCTCACCGTCGGCTTCTTCCGCGGACTGATCGCGCGCAAGCCGTTCGGCGATCCGGATTCGCGCGAGGCCTGGTACGTCATCTTCGCGACCATCCCGATCGTGGTCATCGGCGTCCTGTTCAAGAAACAGATCACCGGCATCTTCCGCAGCACCTGGGTCATCACCTTCCAGCTCGTCTTCATCGCCGTGCTGCTGCAGGTGGCCGAGGCGTATGCGAAGCGGCGTGGCTTCCGGACGAAAGAAGACTTCAACGGCAAGGACGCGTGGATCATGGGAGCGGGGCAGTGCATCGCGCTCATCCCCGGCTCGTCGCGCAGCGGCTCCACGCTCATGACCGCGCTCTTCCGGCGCATCCCGCACGACTACGCGGCGCGGTTCTCCTTCATCATGAGCATCCCGGCCATCACCGCCGCGGGTGTCTTCCAGCTCTTCGATTCGAAAGAAGAGCTGGCGCGCATCGGGACGACGCCCATCCTGGTCTCCATCGTGGTGGCCTTCATCTCCGGCTGGGCTTCGATCTACTTCCTGCTGCGCTACCTGCGCACCCACACCACGCACGTCTTCATTTACTACCGCTACGTCCTCGGCGTGATCCTGGCCGGCCTGCTGCTGGCCGGTATCATCCACTGAAGCGTGGTGACATGCGGCGCCCCGCATGGCACACTCCTCTCTCACGATGTCCCGTCGCGCCACGCTGCTGTGCACGATCCTGCTCATCGCCATGGCGATCGAAGCGCAGCACACCGAGACCGTCACGGTCGAGGTCGTCGACGTCCCGGTCTACGTCTACCGCGCCGCCACCCCCATCAACGGCCTGACCCGCGACGACTTCGAGCTCTTCGTCAACGGCAAGCGGCAGTCCATCGATTACTTCGACGTCATCGGCGAGGTGACGTCCCCGGCGGATGCCACGCCCGACACGCCCGACGATGCCATCCGCGAGCGCCGCCTGTTCCTGCTCGTGTTCGACCTCGCGTACTCCCCGCCGGCCGCCATCGTCCGCGCGCAGCGTGCCGCGCTCGATCTGGTGGCCCATGCCGCCGCCAGCGACGTCTTCTCCGTTGCTACTTTTACTGCACGCCGGGGCGTCGATTACATCGTGCCGTTCACCCCAGACCGGCAGCAGGTGCAGCACGCCATCGTCGGTCTCGGCCTGACCTCCGCGCGCGATCCGCTCGGCCTGATCATTACGCCGCCACCGTCTTTTCTGACCGCCACCGAGGATGGCGGCCTGCCCGACGACGCCTACTTTCTCGTGAACGCCGCGGCCGCCGTGGCCTCAGGCGACGCCATTCGCGACAACGTTCGCACGCGCGAGGCGCGCACGATCGAGCACCAGCTGACCGAGCTCGGCGCCATTGGTGCGCGCCTGGCGCCGCTCAAGGGCACCAAGCACGTCATCCTCATGTCGCCCGGCTTCGACAGTTACGTCATCTCCGACCTCTCCCTGCGGCGCGGGCCGAAGCCGCCCGCCGCCAACGTCCGGCTCATCAACCTGCTCGAGACCATGTACCGGCAGTACCAGGCCGCGGGCGTGTTCCTGCACGCCGTCGATACGGCCGGTCTGCGCATCGGCGCCGACGTGCTGTCGAACGATGCGCTGCATCTGCTGGCCGCCGGCACGGGCGGGCAGGTAATCCGGAACCGCAACGATCTCGGCGCCGCGCTGGCGGAGCTGATCTCGGCGCAGCAGACCGGCTATCTCCTCGGCTTCCGTCCCGCGGGCGTGCGCGATGGCTACAACAAGATCGTCGTGAAGCTGAAGGACGATGCCGCCCGCGGCGCGACCATGCGCTACCGGAAGGGCTTCTCCACCGCGGCCACGCCGGCCGACGTCACGAACGGCATGTACCTGGCCGACATCATCCTCAATGACGTGCCGCAGACCGGCGTCGCCGTGAAGCTCGACGCCATGGGCGGCGCGCTGATGGTGCGCCTGCCGCTGCAGGCCATCGCCGAGCAGCTCGGCGGCTCGGGAAAAGCCGAGGTCCTGCTCTACATCGTCGATGACCACGGCACCGTCGTCGACTTTCACCAGCGCACCGTGGATGTGGTCAATGGGATGGCCAAGCAGGGCCTGCTCACGCTGCAGCTCAACCTGCCGAAAGGGAACTACGTGGCCAAGGCACTTCTGCGCGTGGGCGATTCGGTCGGCTACGCGAAGCTCGCCTTCGCCCGGTGAGTATCATGGCTCGATGCGGAACCTCCTGCCGGCTCTCCTTCTGCTCGCCGCCTGCACGTCGTCGCCTGTTTCTCCTTCTGTGACGACCACCGGCGCACGGATCCTGGCCCTCGGCGATTCGTACACCATCGGCGAGACCGTAGCCGCCGAGGATCGCTGGCCCAACCAGCTCGCGCGTGCCCTCGGCGCCCCCGAACCGCAGATCATCGCCAAGACAGGCTGGACCACGGATGAACTGAACGCCGCCATCGACGCGGCCAACCCGCAGGGTCCCTACGATCTGGTCACGCTGCTCATCGGCGTCAATAACCAATACCGCGGCCGCGATGCCCAGGAGTACCGGACGCAGTTCGCCGCGCTGCTCCAGCGCGCCATCGGCTTCGCCGGTGGCGACGCGCGCAAGGTGATCGTGGTCTCGATCCCCGATTGGGGCGTTACCCCCTTCGCCGAAGGCCGCGACCGCGCCAAGATCGCCCGCGAGATCGATCAGTACAACGCCATCAACCGCGAAGAGACCACCCGCGCCAAGGCGAGATACGTCGACATCACCCCCGGCTCCCGCCGCAATGATCCCGCCCTCGTCGCCACCGACCACCTCCACCCCTCCGCCGCCCAATACGCGGAGTGGACGAAGGCCATCCTCCCGCAAGCGCGGGAAGCGCTGCGGTAGCGGCTGGGCGGGTGCACCGTAGTGGGGGGGGGGGGGG
>JAXDJK010000670.1:0-4937 GCA_034665665.1 Acidobacteriota bacterium | reverse complement strand
TCACCCCTCTGTGTCTCTGTGTCTCTGTGGTGAATACAAACGAGCATCGAAGCTTCGAACGTGGTCTCTCGCACGAGGCGGCGCTTTGTGGTGTGAGCACGCTGGCATTCACCACAGAGACACAGAGGCACAGAGAGGTGACGGAGGACATGCACAGGAAAAACTACCCATGACCTTTCTCCCCGTTTCCTGCCCCTACTGCGGCGAAGAGGCCGAGCTGGACGTCGATGATGACGGCGGCAGCCGGCAGCGCTTCGTGCAGGACTGTCCGGTGTGTTGCCAGCCGTGGCAGGTGGAGGTGGTGAAGGACCGCGACGGCGATTGGGACGCGTCGGTGCGCACCGGCGACGAGTAGTGTCGCGCGCCTGATAGCATCGCCGCCGATGCACGAACTCGTTCCCCGCCTGACGCGCTTCTTCACGCAACTCATCAGTGAAACCAGCGGGCTGTCGCTCGCCGACACGCTGACGCTGGCGCTGGGGTCGCCGCTACTCGACGAAGAGGCGGACCTCGGCGCGGCGATTCGCGAGTTCCACGCGCTGCTGGGCCGCTTCCGGACGGACGATGCGCCCATCGAGAGCCTGCTCGATCATCCGCTCTCTACGGCGCTGATGGCCTTCTTCCGCGCCTTTCCCATCCCCTTCCGCGACGAGCACATCCACCTCACCGGCTCCCTCGGCGCGGACTTCGTCTACCCGCGGCTGGCGGCACTGCTGGACGGCCCGCAGCGCGCGCTGTACGAGCGCAAGATCGCCGAGGTGTATGGGGAGGGCAGCCTGCCCATCAGGAGTGCGGCGGATGTGGACCGGCTGATCCGGCTGCGGGATGAAGACCGCTTCGACCGCTACCTCAAGATCCTCTATCTCCCGAAGCTGATCCTGACCAGCCGCGAGGCGCATCGCGACGCGGCGTACCACATGGCCAGCCGGCTCTATCGCACGTCCAACGTCGGCTCGCTGCGCCTCAAGTTCACGCTGTTCCGGGAGACCACCGATCCGGCCGAACAGATCCCCGGGCTGGCCGACCTCACGCCGGAAGACGTCGTGCTCGGGCTCTACGAAGGCTTCCGCGCCTTTCAGCGCGAAGTGCCGGCCTTCCACTTCATCCTCTCGCCGAGCTTCCGCAAGGAGGCGGGGTTCTACGACGCCACGCGTTACCCCTCCAAGCGCGCTCACTTCGACGATCAGGTGCGGCAGATCGTCGAGCTGCTCAAACGGCATCCGGAGCTGGCGGATGTGCTCACCGAGGTGGATACGGTGGGGAATGAACGCGGCTTCTACCGGAAGGCGCACTTTCAGGAGATGCGGGTGGGCATGCGCAAGCTGCAGGCGTACGGCTTCCGCACCCGCAGCCATCACGGCGAAACGTGGGACACGCTGCGCCAGGGCGTGCAGGCGGTCGACAACGCCATGAACATCTGGCACGTGGACGCTATCGAGCACGGCCTGAGCCTCGGCATCAATCCGAATTTTTACTTCCACAGCCTGCTCCAGCGCCTCCTGCGCGCGAACCGCCGCGACGAGCCGCTGCTGGCCCGTAGCCGCGAGTACACGGAGCTGGCGGACATGGACTGGAGCGGCCGCGAAGAGATCCTGGCCAAGCTCGTACGCGGCGAAACGCTCAGCGCCTCCGACACCACGCTGGCGGTGAAGACCAAGTTCCACCACGCCCGTGAGGTCGAGCACTACCAGCACGACGTGCTCAATCGCATGATCGACAAGCGCCTCACGCTGGTCTCGCTGCCGTCGTCGAACAAGAAGCTCACCGGCGCGCTGGCGGACTACAAGGACCATCCTTTTTCGTGGTGGGAGAAGAAGGGTCTGCGCCTCGGCGTGGGCACGGACAACGACGTCACGCTGAGCACCAGCTTCCTGCGGGAGATGCTGATCCTGCTCTATACCGACCCGCTCGAGCTGAAGATCACCAAACTGCTGATCGTGACCACCGGCGAGTCGCGCCGCCCCTACCTCAGCCATTTATTGTGGCAGATGCGGAAGGGCGGCACCAACAGCGACTGATCGGCGAACTGCGGCTTGCGAAATCGGTGCAGTGCGAGTAGAACCTGCGGCGAGTGAGAGCCGCCCGCACTGCCCTTTTCCTTTTCACCTGCCTGACCATCCTCTCGGCGCCGCTGCTTTCGGCGCAGGAAGCAGACATCACCGTCTTCAAGAGCGGCCCGGACCAGGCCCCGGCCGATTCCGACGTGACGTACACGGTCTCGGTGACGAACTTCGGGCCCGATACCGCGGGCGCGGTGACGCTGACGGATGCGCTGCCGGTGGGCATGACCTTCGTCTCCGAGACACAGGACAGCGGGCCGGTGGCGAGCTGCTCCATCCCGGCGGTGGGCGATCCCGGCACGATCACCTGCACCTTCGCCACGTTCCCCGCCGCCGCGACCGCGGACTTTACGTTCGTCGCACACATCCCCGCCGGCACGGCGCCGGGCACGGTGTTCACGAACATCGCCACGGTCTCGGAGGTCACGGACCCGAACTCGGAGAACGATTCCGGTACGGCGGTGACGGTGACGGCGGGCGCGACGCAGGCGGATCTGGCCATCGAGAAGAACGGGCCGGGCAGCGCGGGCGCGGATACGGACGTCACGTACACGATCCAGCTCACCAACAGTGGCCCCGGCGCGGCCGATAAGGTCGCACTGAACGACACGCTGCCGGGGACGATGACGTTCGTCTCGTTCACGCAGGACAGCGGGCCGCTGCTGACCTGCACCACCCCAGCAGCCGGCAGCGGCGGAACCGTGACCTGCACGACCGCTTCATTCGCGGCCGGCGAGACGGCCACGTTCACGCTCACGGGGCACATCCCGGCGCAGACTGCCACGGGCACGGCGTTCACCAACACCATCACCGTGTCGGCCGACAATGATCAGGCAGAGGAGAACAACGTCGGCAACGTGACCACCGTGGTCTCGAGCGTGGATCTCGCGGTCACCAAGACCGCGCCCCCGACGGTGGTGGCCGGGAACGATCTCTCCTACACGATCACGGTGACCAACAGCGGCCCGGACCCGGCCGATAACGTGCACTTGGACGACATGCTCCCCTCGAGCACGACCTTCGTTTCGCTGCAGCAGAACAGCGGTCCGACCGCCTCGTGCACTACCCCGGCGGTTGGTTCGATCGGGGCGGTGAGCTGCGCGATGAACGTGCTCCCGCCGAACACCCCGGCGACGTTCACGCTGGTGGTGCACGTCGGCAATGCATCCGCGTTGACGAACAGCGCCACGGCCACTACCGACAGTTTCGATTCGAATCCGTCGAACGACACGGGCAGCGTGGACACGGTGGTGACGCCGTCGGCCGATCTGTCGGTGACGAAGAGCGGGCCGGCCACGATCACGGCGGGCACGGACATCACGTACACGGTCACGGTCACGAACAGCGGGCCGACGGCCGCGTTCGACGTCTCGCTGGCGGACACGCCACCGGCCGGTACGACGTTCGTCTCGGCCACGCAGAACAGCGGTCCCTCGTTCAACTGTGCGGGCACAATCGTCTGCACGTCGGTCATTTTCCCGGCCGGATCGACGGCCACGTTCACATTCGTCTTCCACGTGGCGCCCGGCGCGACGGGCTCGGTGGTCAACACCGCCACAATCGCCGCCGCAGCCTCGGGCGATCCAAACGGGACCAACAACACCTCGACGTCGACCGCCACGATCGCGTCGAGCGCCGACGTGAGCGTGACGAAGAGCGGTCCACCGTCAGCCACGACGAGCTCGGACGTGACGTACACGATCACGGTGACGAATGGCGGTCCGTCCGATGCGTCGGCCGTGTCGCTGAGCGACTCGGTCCCGGCAGGGACGACGTTCGTCTCCGGCTCCCAGAGCACCGGCCCGGCGTTCGTCTGCGCGTTCCCGGCCGCCGGCGGCACGGGCAACATGACCTGCAGCATCGCCACGTTGACCGCCGGCGCAACGGCGACGTTCTCGCTGACGGTGCACGTCTCCCCCACCGCCACCGGCTCGGTCGTCAACACCGCCACCGTCACCTCGACCACGGCCGATCCCACGCCAGCGAACAACAGCGCCACCGCCACGGCGGTCGTGAACCCCGGCCCCACGGACGTGAGCATCACCAAAACGTCGAACGGCGATCGCTTCGACCCGGGCGCACCGGTGACCTACACCATCACCGTCACCAACAACGGCCCCTCGCTCGCGGCCGGCGTGACCGTCACCGACATCCTCCCCGCCGGCGCGACGCTGATCTCCGCCACGCCGACCCAGGGCACCTGCAGCGGCACGACGACCGTGACCTGTTCCCTCGGCACCCTGAACCCCCTCGCCACCGCCACGATCGCGCTCTCCCTCACCCCCGCCCGCACCGCCGGCCCGGTGGTGAACACCGCCACGGTGACGGCCATCAACGCGGAGACCGCCCCCGCGAACAACACGTCCACTGCCACGATCCAGATCGCCGCGACCGACGATATCCCCACGATCTCCCCCTTCGGCATGCTGTTCCTGGCCACCTCACTCGCGGCAATCGCCCTGGTGGTGCAGCGGAGGGCGTAGCCGCGCGTCCATTTGTCGATCCAGCGACAGATGTCGCCGCTCCGCGGCTTCATGAATCTCGCCGCCATGCTGTCCCCAAGGCTGACGCCGTTGGGCTAAAGAGATCTCGCCGCTCCGCGGCTAACTAAAGGCACGGACCGATGGACCGGGGTCAGACCTACGATCTTCGATTTTAAAAGGAAACCGAAGGTCTGACCCCCAACGATTCGCGGTTTGGCGGGCCGTCGGGAGCGCGGACGTCCCGTCCGCAGGGCCCACAGGCGTCCCGCCTGTGCGCGTACCGGGTACGCGGATACGCACCGCCGAGACGGCCGTGGGCCCTGCGGACGGGACGTCCGCGCTCCGAAGACGGCCTTACCAACGCAACCCCGGTGTAGTGGGGGGCCCCCGCCCC
>JAXDJK010000669.1:0-10235 GCA_034665665.1 Acidobacteriota bacterium | reverse complement strand
GTCGGTTTACCTCGTCAATGACGCGGTGGCCTCGAACGTGGCCATGCTTTTCGCCTGGTTCCTGCGCTTCCAATTCGAAGTGATCCCCGTGACGAAGGGGCAGCAGGACCTCGGCGCCTATGCCACGCTGCTGCCGTTCGTGACCGTGCTCTTCCCGCTCGCCTTCGCCGTGCAGGGGCTCTACCGCATCCGCACCACCCGTGGAAAAGCGGAGGAGTGGCTGGCGGTGGCCATCGGCTGCGTCGTGGCCACGGTGGTCCTCTCCGGTCTCATTCTCTGGGTGCGCCCGGGCGATCCGGAGTTTCCCTACTCGCGCGCCACGCTGGGCATCTTCATGTTCCTGGCGATCGTGCTGGTGACCGTGGGCCGCTCGCTGGTGCGTCTGACGGTGGAGCGGCGGCATCGTGCCGGCCGCGATCTCGATCGCGTGCTCATCGCCGGGAACGGCGAGCTGGCGGCGGCGGTGCTGGATCGCATGAAGGCGCACCGCGATCGCCTCGGCTTCCGTATCGTCGGCTATCTCCGCAACGGCGATGAGGGCGAGATCGCCGGTCTCTCGTGCCTCGGCACGCTCGACGATGCCGAGCAGGTCATCGACGCAAACGCCATCGATCACGTCTTCGTGGCGCTGCCGCACGCGTCGTCGCAGAAGATGATCGCGCTGCTGGACCGGCTGGTGCGGAGTTGCGTGTCGATCCACGTCGTGCCGGACCTCCTGCAGTTCATGGTGCTGCGCTCGCGCGTGGAGGACCTGGACGGCCTGCCGACGATCAACCTCTCCGAGGTGCCGCTGGAAGGGTGGAGCCGTTTCGTGAAGCGTGCGTTCGACCTGGTGGTGGCGATCTCCGCGAGCGTGCTTTTCGCCCCGGTGATGCTCCTGGTGGCGCTGCTGATCTGGCTGGAAGACCGCGGGCCGATCCTCTACCGCCAGGTGCGGATGGGCCTGGATGGCAAGCCGTTCGACATCCTGAAGTTCCGCTCCATGCGCGTCGGCGCGGAGCGGGAGACCGGCGCGGTGTGGGCCGAGAAGGACGATCCGCGGCGCACCCGCATCGGCCGCTTCATCCGGGCCTGGTCGCTCGATGAGCTCCCGCAGCTCCTGAACGTGCTCGCAGGCGACATGAGCGTGATCGGCCCGCGCCCGGAGCGCCCCGAGTTCGTGGCGCAGTTCCGCGCCGAGTTCCCGCACTACATGCTCCGCCACAAAGTGCGCGCCGGCATGACCGGCTGGGCGCAGGTGCACGGCTGGCGCGGGAACACGTCCATGCGCATGCGCATCGAGCACGACCTGTACTACATCGAGAACTGGTCGCTGCTGCTGGACGTGAAGATCCTGTTCCTCACGCTCGTGCATGGGCTGCGGCACGAGAACGCGTACTGACTCGTATAATCCGCGCCGCAATGGGCAAACAATCGGAAGCTCTTTTCCAACGTGCAAAGGAAGTGATTCCCGGCGGGGTGAACTCGCCGGTGCGGGCGTTCCGCGGGGTAGGTGGATCGCCGCTGTTCATCGAGATGGCGCAGGGCTCGCGCATCTTCGATGCGGACAATCTCCAGTACATCGACTGTGTCGGCTCCTGGGGGCCGATGATCCTCGGGCATGGCCACCGGTACGTCGTGGAGGCGGTGAAGAAGGCGGCCACGCGCGGGTTCTCCTTCGGCGCGCCGACGGCCGGGGAAATCGAGCTGGCCGAGATGATCGTGCAGGCCGTCCCGACCATGGAGATGGTGCGGCTGGTCAACTCCGGCACCGAGGCCACCATGAGCGCGCTCCGTCTCGCGCGCGCTGCCACGGGACGCAAGAAGGTCCTGAAGTTCGACGGCGGGTATCACGGCCACGTGGACTCGCTGCTGGTGAAGGCCGGCTCGGGCGGGGCTACGTTCAACGTCCCCGACTCCGCCGGCGTGCCGGCCGAGCTGGCGAACCTGACCCTGATCGCGCGCTACAACGATCTCGAAGACGTCCGCGCGCAGATCGAAGGGCATGCCGACGAGCTGGCGGCCATCATCGTCGAACCAGTGGCGGGCAACATGGGCTGCATCCCACCGGCCGCCGGCTTCCTGCAGGGCCTGCGGACGATCTGCGACGAAACGGGCGCGATGCTGATCCTCGACGAAGTCATGACCGGCTTCCGCGTGTCGTACGGCGGCGCGCAGGCGCTCTACGACATCAAGCCCGACATCACTACCCTCGGCAAGATCATCGGCGGCGGCATGCCGATCGGCGCCTACGGCGCGTCGCGCAAGGTGATGGAACTGGTCTCGCCCCTCGGGCCGATGTACCAGGCCGGCACGCTCTCCGGCAACCCGGTGGCCGTAGCCTCGGGACGCGCCACGCTGAGCGTCCTAAAGAACTCCTCGATCTACCAGGACCTCGAGGAGCGCAGCGGCGAGTTCGAAGCTGGCGTCCGCGCCGCCGCCGACAAGCACAACGTGCCGATCGTCTTCAACCGCGTCGGCTCGATGTGGACGATCTTCTTCGCCGACGCGCCGGTGACGGATTTCGAGTCCGCCAACCGTTCGAACCGCGACAAGTTCTCGCGCTTCTTCCACCTCATGCTCGGCGAAGGGGTCTACCTCCCGCCCTCGCAGCTGGAAGCCGCGTTCTTCTCCGCCGCGCACGCGAAGAAGGACATCTCGCAGATGATCGAGCGCGTGGACCGGGTGCTCAAGAAGATTGCGTGGGAGTTCGGGACCTAGGCGCCCGATGCCGCGCGAGTTCGTACCCGGCCGACGAGAGCCCGAGGTCCCGTCCAATACATTTGCGTACTTTTTCCGCGAAGCCGTGCGGCGGATCTGGGTGTCGAAGCGCACCAGCTTCGTGGCCGTGGCGATGATCGCGATCTCGCTGCTGATCCTCGGCTCGTTCCTGCTGGTGGCGGAGAATTTGTCACGTGCCGTCGAGCAGTGGCAGGGGCGCTCGCGTGTGGTCGTCTATCTCGACCCGCACGCCACGCCCGAGCAGGTACGCGGCGTGGACGCGTTCCTCGGCACGCAGGCCGCGCTGGCGCGGCGGCGGGTGGTGACGCGCGAGGAAGCGCTGGCGCGTTTTCGGACGCACTTTGCCAACCTCTCCGAGGTGGTCGGACAGCTGGATGAGAACCCGTTCCCGGCCTCGTACGAGATCGAAGTGCAGCCGGAGGTGGCGGCCTCGCCGGCCTTCGCGGTGACCATCGCCCACATCCGGGCGTTGCCGGGCGTCGATCAGGTGCAGTCGGACTTTCAGTGGATCGAGCGGCTGCGGCGGCTGGTGAGTGTGATCAACATCGCCGGCCTGGCCACCGGCGGCATCCTGGCGCTGGCCGCCGCGTTCACCATCGCCAACGTGATCCGCCTGACGATGATGCTGTACCGCGAAGAGATCGAGATCATGCGCCTGGTCGGCGCCACGGAGCGGATCATTCGCGGACCGTTCCTCATCGAAGGCTTCCTGCAGGGGACCATTGGTGGTCTGCTCTCGATCGTGCTGCTCTGGGGCACGTTCGAACTGGCCCGCCGCTCGCTGGCTTCGTCGTCGTCCATCATCTGGAGCTTCCTCTTCGCCGGCTTCCTGCCGTGGCAGAAGCTGGCCGCGCTGGTGGCTGGCGGCATGCTGGCGGGGTGGTTCGGGAGCTGGTTGTCGGTGCGGGAGCGGATCGCGGAGGAGTAGTCTGTGTACACTGCGTGCGATGTTTCCGCGCAAGCAGGCTGACCCGCGCGATCCGCGCGCTTCGTCGCTGGTCGTGCCGGCCGATTCGTTCGAGCCGGGCGATTTCGTGCTCCTCGGATTGCCGTTCGACAGCTCGATCCCGTCGCGTCCAGGCGCGAAGCTGGGGCCGAAGGCGTTTCGCGAGGCGCTGCCGACGCTGACCACCTTCGGCCGTGGCGTGGAGCTGGCCGGACAGCGCGTCTGCCGCGATCTCGGCGATCTCGATCTCCCGCCGACGTCGGTCCGCCGTGCCCACGAACGGGTGCAGCTGGCCGCACGCGAGATTTTCGCCCGCCACGCCACGCCGTTCTTCATCGGCGGCGATAACGGCCTGACGGGTGCACTGATCCGCGGGCTGGCCGAGGCGCGGCCGGAGGTGAAGCTCGGGCTAGTGGTGATCGACTCGCATTACGACGTTCGCGAGTACGACGACGAGGACTCGCTTTCCAGCGGCACGCCGTACCGCCGCGCGCTGGAGACGTCGATCTGCGCCGGCTCGCGCACGTGGATCCTCGGCACGCGTGATTTCGCGAACTCGTCGCACTACGACCGCTACCTGCGCGAGCAGGGGGTGACCACCGTTTCTGTGGATGACTTCGACGAACGTGGCGCTCGGGACATCGCTGCCTCGGTACGCGCGGAGTTGGAGGCGGTTTCGGACGCGATCTTCGTGTCGATCGACATCGACGCTGTCGAGCTCCCCGGCTCCTCGGCCGCCGCGCCGGGCACGCTTACCTCGCGGGAGATGATCGCGCTCGTCCGCGAGCTCGCCGCCTCGCCGCTGCTAGTCGGTTGCGACCTCAGCGAGCTCTCGCCGCCTTGGGATGTCTCCGGCATGACCGCGAAACTCGCGGCACGGCTGTTTCTCGAAGTGCTGTCTCGCTGAAGTCACGTCGAACAGCGTGCCGGACTACGCGAAGCGTTTGGAGTGCGGCGCTTTCCCGCCGCTCTTGTACAGCCACAGGCGCTGCCGGCGACTGCAAACGAATTCCCGCGGATGCCACGTGCGCCGCTTGTGGCTATACAAGAGCGGCGGGAAAGCGCCGCACTCCAAACGCTTCGCGTAGTCCGGCACGCTCTAGGCCGAATCAAGCCGAACCAATCCCGAACAACCCCTCGCGCTCCCTCGTGCGTTCGGGACGCGAGATCTTCTCCTCCACGATCCGTCCGTGATCCAGGCTGATGGTCCTGCGTCCGCTGGAGCGGATCAGATCGCGGTCATGCGTCGCCAGGAGGATGGTCGAGCCGCGCAGGTTGGCTTCCGAGAAGATCTGCACGATCTCGCTGGAAAGATCGGGATCGAGGTTGCCGGTCGGCTCGTCGGCGATCAGCACGAGCGGATCGTTGATGAGCGCGCGCGCGATTGCCACGCGTTGCTGCTCGCCGCCGGAAAGATGCGGCGGGTAGGCGTTCAACTTGTGATGCAGGTTCACGTTGCGCAAGGCCTGGTACGCGCGCTTCTTGTGCTCTTTGGGCGGGACGTTCAGCACCGTGAGGATGAAGGACAGGTTCTCGAAGACCGTCATCCGCTCGATCAGCTTGAAGTCCTGGAAGACCATGCCGATCTCGCGGCGGAAGTACGGGAGCTGCGAGCGCTTCATCGCATTCAGGTTGCGGCCGTTCACCACCACCTGCCCCTCGGTGGGCACCACCTGACGCAGAATTAGCTTCAGCAGCGTCGACTTGCCCGCGCCGCTCGGGCCGGTCAGGAAGACGAACTCTCCCTTGTCGATGTGGAAGGTCACGTCGTGCAGCGCCGTCGAGTAGCGGTCGAAGCGCTTCGTCACGTGGTAGAAATGAATCATGGGCGCGCATGCCATGATACCGGACCGATGACGCGTTTCCTCCTCGTCGCTCTCGGCGGTGCGCTGGGCAGCACAGCCCGCTACTCCGTCGCCCTGCTGCTCGCGGGTGCGACCTTCCCCATCTGGACCCTCACCGTGAACCTCCTCGGCTCACTCCTGATCGGCCTGACCATGGAGCTCGTCGCCGCCACCGACCTCCGCCTCTTCCTCGTCACCGGCATCCTCGGCGGCTTCACCACCTACTCGGCCTTCAACCAGGAGACCCTGCAGATGCTTCGCAGCGGGATGTGGGGGATGGCCTTCATGAACGCGGCCGGCACGCTCTTCGGTTGCCTCGTGGCCGGATTCGCGGGAGTCATGCTGGCGCGACTGGTGCGTTGAGATACCGCCCCCTGCCGGGGGCTTAAACCCCTTACGTCTCCCGCAGCGCAACCGACACCGGCTTTCATGCCGCGCGCTCGATCGTAGCGGCGGGTGCATCAGCCCGTCGTCGCCGCCTGCAGTGCGCGTGCTGTTTCGATGGCGACGTACGACAGATCGCCGAACGGTCGTGTGTCGAACAAGCTGCCGCCGAGCTCCCGCTTGATACTGCGGGCGGCCTTCTGCACCGAGATGTAGATGGCGTGCAAATCCGCGTACGACGGCTTTGGCGCTTCCCGATCGAGTGCGTTCAGGAGCGACCGGAGGATGCTCTCAGGAGTCATGTCATGGACGCGAATATTGACGCCGCCAAGATCGCTGAGTGCTTTATTGAGGCGCAACGCATCGCTGCCGAAGACGAACCACTGGTGGTTCCGGTTTTTCAACCGCGCTGTGGCCACTGCGAGCCCAAGCTCGAACGGCATGTTGAAATGCGGGGTCGGCGGTGGTGTGCGGTCGAGCGACAACAGGGACAGGTCGTGAAACGAATAGTCGGAGTTGGAGACGAGCTGAAACGTCCGATCCAGCTGAAACTGACTCGATGGATCGTGCACTGCCGCTGAGGGCGATATGCCAAAGCCTGCGAGGCCGGCGATGAACGCCAGGTAGACAGGTTCGTAGCGCCGCACATACGGCATGTTGATGAAGCCCACCGGCGACGGCACCGTGGCCACCGTCATTTTTTCTTCGCGCTGGCTGGGACAGCCTTGCCGGACACGATCTTTCCCGAACGTCGGGTGTCGATCGTTCCGCCGACGACCTTCGCCACCAGCGCGTCGAGCTGCTGGCGGCGATTGCTGGAGATGTGATGAAGTTTCGCGACATCGTCGCCGGTCGCAAACCGTCCCTTGATCATCGTTTTCGCCACGGTGTAATTCTACCCCTTACGTCTCCCGCAGCGCGACGGACACCGACTGCCGTGCTGCGCGGATGGCCGGGAACAGGCCGCCGATCAGGCCGATGAACACGGCGTAGACGATGGCCATGATCATGAGGCGGGGGGTGACGTCGAAGGCGAAGGCGACCTGGCTGAAGGTGGCGAAGTTCATGGTGGCGGCGCGGTAGCCGTCGAAGGCGAGGTAGGCGCCGAGGCCGCCGAGGGCGCCGCCGATGAGGGCCAGGAGCATGGCTTCGGTGATGACGGAGATCACGACGGCGGAGCCGGAGAAGCCGAGGGCCTCCAGGGTGGCGGTCTCGCGGGCGCGGGCGGCCACGGCGGTGTACATCGTGTTCAGCGCGCCGAAGATCGCGGCGAGACCCATCAGGCTGCAGACCACCACGGCCAGGCCGGTGACGAGAGCGCGGATCACTTTGGACTGCCCGGCGTAATACTCCTCCTCGCGGAGCACGCGCACGCTGATCCGCGGGTCCGTCGTCAGAGCGTCGCGGAACTTGTTGAAACCTCCGGCCGAAGCCAGCTTCACCATCACCGTCTGGAACGAGTTTCCGCGCCGATAGGCTGGCGCGAGGACCGACGCGTCGGCCCACAGCTCGGATTCAGAAATCCCGCCGTTCGACTCGAAGATGCCGACCACCTTCCACGTGTTCTGCCCGGAGTGCACTTCCGAGCCGAGCTCGGTGCCGGCGAACGACAGCTGCGCGCCGCGGCCCACGATCACCTCGTTCGTGCCCCACTGGAACATCCGGCCCTCCACGACCTTCACTTCCGGCCGGATGGTCAGGCTGCGTGGCTGGATGCCGCGCATCGGGACGTTCGCAGGCGTACGCGTAGTGCGCTTGGGCAGGTCGAGGATCACCGAGAGCTCCGCTGCGGCGAGGGGTTTGCCGTCGGCGCCTTTGGCGATGCCGGGGGTACTTTCGATCACGCCGACGTCGGGGCCGACGATCACGCTGGCCATTTCACTGTCGGCGCCGCCGCGCAGTACGAGCACCGTGTCGGGCTTGCCCTGGACGACCATGACGCGGCGGAACCCTTCACCGATCGAAAGAACGCCGACCAGCACGGCCACGACGCCGCCGATGCCGACGATGGCCGCAACCGCAGAGCCGGCCCGCGCCGGAAGCGTGCGGATATTGAATGAAGCGAGAGCGAACAGCTGTCGGAACCAGGAGAACATCATTCCCTCCGGAGAGCGTCGACGGGGTTGAGGCGCATGGCCTGGATGGCCGGAATGGCGCCGGTGATGAAGCCGAGAATCAGCACGATGGCGATGCCGATGGCCAGGTCCACGGGCGGGAGCCGGAAGATCGGCAGCGCGCCGCCGCTCGGATCACCGCGCTGCACGAGGGCCCAGCCCACGAACAGGCCGATCGCGCCGCCGATCACCGCAAGGAGCAGCGACTCGCACAGCACCATCGACAGCACCTGGCCGTCGGAGAACCCGAGGGCCTTCATCACGCCCAGCTCGCGGGTGCGCTCGCGGACCGCCTGGGCCATCGTGTTGCCGACCACCAGCAGGATCGTGAAGAACGCCGCCGCGACGATGGCGGTGGTGATCGCGCCGATGTTGCCCATCTGCTCGGCGAAACCCTTGACGAAGGCCTTCTCGGTCTCGGTCTTCGTCTCGAACGGCGAGTTCGCGAAACGCTCATCGATGGTCGCGGCGATCCGCTCCGCGTGGGCCGGATCCTTCACCTTGATGTAGTACCAGCCGGTCGAGCCTTTGCCGTAGTAGCGGTTCTCGTCCAGGTAATCGTGACGGAGGAAGAACTGCGACTCGTCCGTCTCCTCGTTCGCGCCGTGGTAGATCCCGACCAGGTCGAACGTCCAGGTGTTGCCGCCCGTCTTCGGCCGCATGTAGGTGGCCTGGATGGGGATGCGCTGCCCGATCTTCCAGCCGTAACGCTCGGCCAGCTTCCGGCCGGCGATGGCGCCGGTGCGGGAGCTGAGCCAGGCCGCCTTCTGGTCGGGCGGCAGGACGAACTCGTGGTAGACGGGGAGGAACTCTTCCGGCTCGACGGCAATCTGTGGAAAGGCGTTCGGCACCTCTTTGTAGATGCCGCCAAACCACGCGGCCTGCGTCGCTTCCGCCACGCCGGCGATGGCTTCGATCTGCGTCTCGTAGCTCTGTGGCAGCGGCTGGATCAGGCTGACCTTGTTGCGCACGATCAGCCGGTCCGCGCCAGCCATGGTCACGCCCATCTGGAAGGCGTTGCGGATCGCGGAGAGATAGGCGAAGAGGATGAAGGCCACCACGATCGAGCCGATGGTCAGGACCGTGCGCAGCTTGTGGCGCTTGAAGTTCGACAGGATCAGCGCCGCGTACTTCATGCCGCCATCTCCCGCGCCAGCTGGCCGTCCACCATGTGCAACTGGCGGGAGGCGCGGGCGGCGGCGTGGGGATCGTGCGTGACCATGATGATGGTCTTCCCCTGCTCGCGGTTGAGGCCCTGCAGCAGGTCGAGGATGCCGTCGCCGGTCTTGCGATCGAGGTCGCCGGTCGGCTCGTCGGCCAGGATCAGCACCGGATCGGTGACGATGGCCCGGGCGATGCCGACGCGCTGCTGCTCGCCGCCTGACATCGTCGGCGGCGAGTGCTTGGCGCGATGCTCGAGGCCGACGATGCGTAGGGCCGTGGCCACGTGCTCCTTGCGCTGGCTGCTGGAGAGGTTGGTCAGCAGCAGCGGCAGCTCCACGTTCCGCTCGGTCGAGAGCACCGGCAGGAGGTTGTAGAACTGGAAGACGAAGCCGATGTGCGTGGAGCGCCAGCGGGCCAGCTCGCGGCGGGAGAGGGCGTCGATCTTCTCGCCGGCCACGTCGATGGTGCCGGAGGTGGGCCGGTCGAGGCCGGCCAGGAGGTTGAGCAGCGAGGACTTGCCGGAGCCCGAGGGGCCCATGAGCGCCAGGAACTCTCCCTCGGCAATATCGAGGTCGAGGCGGCTGAGGACCGGGACGTCCTCGCTGCCGCGGTGGAAGACTTTCTGGACGCCGCGCAGAGTGACGAGAGAGGTAGCCATTGATTGCTCCTTCAGGTTCGTTTCGTGAACCGGTTCTATGAGGATTTCTTGACCTTCACGCGGTCGCCGTCTTTCAGCTCCGCGGGTGCTTCGGTGATGACCTGCTCGCTGCCGCTCAGGCCCGACGCGAGCCGCGCCACTTCTCCCTCGGTACCGGCCACGCGCACGGCGCGCCGCTCGGCCTTGCCGTCCGCGATGACGTAGACCACGTCGGTCTCGCCGTCGCGCCGCAGCGCCGCCTTCGGCACTTCCACCATCGTGGTGGCGGCCGCCTGCGGCTGGTCGGTGATGAACGCCACCTTCACGCCCATGTCCGGAAGGATGCGCGCGTCCTTCTGGTCGAAGGCGATGCGCACCTTGACCGTCGCCTTCTGACGATCGGCCGTGGGCACCGCGGTGATGAC
>JAXDJK010000668.1:0-5496 GCA_034665665.1 Acidobacteriota bacterium | reverse complement strand
GATAATGCGCAGGCAGATCATGAGCTCGATGCCGTACCGGCTGGCCGTCGTGGCGTCCCACGTGATTCAGTACCAGGACCCGTTCTACCGCCGGCTCGCCGCCGATGCGGAGGTCGACCTCACCGTCTTCTTCTGCTCCGACGAGGGCGCGCGCACGTACCTCGACCGCGACATGGGCACTGCCCTGCGCTGGGACCTCGACCTGCTGCAAGGCTACGAGCACCGCTTCCTTCGCAATTTCGGCCGCGGCGGCGGCTTCCTGCGCCTCCTCAATCCCGGGCTCCTCCCGGCGCTCACGCGCGGCCGCTTCGATGCCGTGCTGTTCATGACCGGCTGGGCGTGGGCATCGGCCTGGCTCGGCTTCGCCGCCTGCCGCATGGCCGACCTGCCGATCTTCCTCTACGGCGACAGCAGCTACCTGCCCCCGCCGCGCTTCCCTCGCGATACCGTCCTGCGGACGCTGTTCGCGAGCACGAGCGCCTTCCTCATCTCCGGCACCTACAACCGCGATTACTACCGCCACTACGGTGCGCCGTCCTGGCGCTTCTTCCCCATGCCGTGGGCGATCGACAACGACCGCTTCACGGACGCGAGCCGCTTCGGTCCCGGCGAGCGGGAGGCGCTGCGCGCGCGCTACGACATCGGCGCGGACGATTTCGTGGTGGTCTACTCCGGCAAGCTGATCGAACGAAAGGACCCGCTGACCCTCCTCCGCGCTGCCGCACGCATGGAGCCTCGCCCGGTGGTATTCGTCCTCGGCGACGGCGTGCTCCGCGAGTCGCTCGAGACCTTCGCGCGCGAGCACGACGTGCCCGTGCGATTCGCCGGCTTCGTCAACCAGACGGAGCTCCCGCGCCACTACGCGCTCGGCGACGCGTTCTGCCTGCCATCGACGTTTGATCCTCGCGCCACGGTGGTCAACGAAGCGATGGCCTGCGGACTGCCGGTCGTGATCACCGACCGCTGCGGCCCTGCCGGCGACATCGTGCAGGACGGCGAGAACGGCTTCGTCTTCCCTGTAAGCGACGATGCGGCGCTGGCGGCCGCCCTCACGAAGCTGGCCATCGATCCCGCGCTTCGGCAGCGCATGGGCGAGCGCTCCCGCGCGATGATTGCGACGTGGGATTACGGCGCCGGCGTTACGGGAGTAAAGGAGGCGCTGCGCACGACGGCGCGCCGCTGACATGCTGACCATCGCCATCCCGACCTACAACCGCGGCGCGATCCTCGTCGATACGATCGCGCGCCTGCTGGCAGTGGAGCCACCCGCCAGCGAGATCGTGGTCGCCGACCAAACCCGCGAGCATCCTCCAGAAGTCGCGACCCGTCTGGCCGCGTGGCACGCGGAGGGCGCGATCCGCCACTTCCGTTTGCCGGAGCCGTCGATCCCGCACGCGATGAACGTGGCCCTCGGCGAGGCGCGGCACGGGCTGGTGCTCTTCCTCGACGACGATCTCATTCCGCTGCCGGGCCTCGTCGGCGAGCACCTCCGCGCGCATCGCGATCCATCGATCTGGGCCGTGGCCGGGCAGGTGCTGCAGCCCGGCGAAGAACCGGTTCACGTTGATTCGCACGGCGACGATCTGCAGTTCCGGTTCAATAGCGACACCGGGGCGTTCCTCACCAACGTCATGGCCGGCAACCTCTCGGTACGCCGCGAGGAGGCACTCTCCATCGGCGGCTTCGATGAGAACTACATCGGCGCCGCCTATCGCTTCGAGACCGACTTCGCGCTCCGGCTCGCTGCCGCGGGTGGGAAGATCTGGTTCGAGCCGCGCGCCTCCATCCGCCACCTCAAGCTGGCCACCGGAGGCCTGCGCGCGTTCGGCGATCACCGCTCCACGATGTCGCCGGCCCACGCCGCGGGCGACTACTACTTCGCCCTGACGCACCAGCCCGCCTTCGCGTCGTACGCGCTCCGGCGCCTGCGGCAGAACGTGCTCACCCGCTGGCATCTCCGGCATCCATACGCCATCCCCACCAAGCTGATCGGCGAACTGCGGGGGATGCTCCTCGGCTGGCGGCTGCATCGGCAGGGGCCGCGACTCGCGGGGCCGCCGGGGAATGTTCGGCGCGCGCGAGACCTTCCCGGAACGGATCGATGATTTTCCTTTTTGGCGGCTTCATGATGCTGGCGATCGTCGTCGCGCTGACCGACTGGCGGCGTGGCTGGCTGCTCGCGGTGGTCTGCGGCCTCCTCCAGGATCCGGCGCGGAAGATGACGCCCGGCACGCCGGTGGCGCTGACGTTGAGCGTCGTGGCGATCTACTTCGCCGTCCTGATCGCCGCGCAGTATCAGCTGCAGGCCGGCTGGCGCGAGTTCACCCGCCGCCTCTCCGGTGTCTGGGCCGCGGCCATCATCCTGCTGTTCTTCATCGCCCTCGCCGCGATGAACGGCCTCTTCACCTACGGCATGGCTTTCTGGAAGGTGCCGGCGCTGAGCCTCTTCATCTACCTCACGCCGCTTCCGGCCATTCTCCTCGGCTACATTTACGTACAGCGGGAGGAGCAGCTCGCCTACTTTTTCCGCTTCTATTCGATCGTGACGGCCATCGGATTGATCGGCACGCCGCTGGAGTACCTCGGCGTGAAGGCGAGCGCGATCGGCCTGGTGGGCATGCCGGAGAGCTACATCCGCCATCTGCCCGGTATCCAGATCAAGGTCCTCTCGGGCTTCTACCGCGCGCCCGACATCATGGGCTGGCACGCGGCGACGCTCGCCTCCATCGGCATCGCCATGGCCATGCGGGCGAAGGTGTTCCGGAGCGCGGTACCGTGGCTGCTCGTGGCCGGATGGGGATTCTTCAATACGCTGATCAGCGGCCGCCGGAAGGCGGTCTACATGATCGTGGTGTTCGCCGCGGTGATGTTCTGGCGCTACTTCCGCCGCCTGACGTTCGCGCAGGTGGTGTCGATGGTGCTGGCGATGGCCACGATCTTCGGGATCATGCGCTACACGGCCTCGAGCGAGCGCGGGGCTGTGTACACGAAGGGGACGCAGACCAGCGGCGAGGAGATTTACGAGCGGCTGGAAGGTGGGTTCATCGGCACAATTGAGACGTTCGGGGTCATGGGTGCGGGCCTCGGCACGGCCACGCAGGGCGTGCGTCACCTCCTCGGCCGCGACGACAACATCGGCTGGCAGGAAGGCGGTCTCGGGAAGCTGGCCATCGAGGTCGGTCTGCCAGGCGTGCTGGCGGTGGCCTTCCTCTCCTGGACGGTGGCGATGACTCTGCTGCGCGTGACGGCGGCACCCGATCTGCCCGGGTCCACACAGTTGATGCGGGTGACGCTCTTCGCCCTAGTGGTCTCCAACGTCGCGAATTTCTTCGTGTCGGCACAGGCGTATTCGGATGCGGTGCTGACGCTGATGTCTGCGTTCTTCCTCGGCTGCCTGTTCGGGATGGCCGTGCTGGATGAGCGATACGCGGAGCAACAGCTCGCACTCTCATCTTCGGAACCAGCAGCAGGCCAGGCCGCGGCCCAACCCCGCCTCGGTTCGCCCGCGACCGCGTAGCCGATGCGAATCCTTCACGTCGTTCCGACATACTTGCCGGCGCGGCGTTACGGCGGACCGATCGTGGCGGTCCACGGTCTCTGCCGGGCGTTGGCGGCGCGAGGTCACGAGGTGACGGTCTTCACCACGAATGTGGACGGCGACGGTACGTCCGATGTGCCGCTGGCGACGCCGGTGGAGCGCGACGGGGTGCAGGTGCATTACTTCCCGTCGCCGTTCCCGCGGCTGTATTTCTCGCCGGCCATGCGCCGCGCGCTGGCGTCATCCGCCGGCACGTTCGACGTGGTGCATTCGCACGCGGTGTGGCTGTGGCCCGGCATCGCGGCGGGCAAAGCCGCGGCCGCGGCGCAGGTGCCGTTCGTCATCTCGCCCCGAGGAATGCTGGTGCCGGAACTGATCCGGCAGAAGAGCCGGCTGGTGAAACGCGCGTGGCTCGCTGTCGTCGAGCGGCAGAATTTCGCGCGCGCTTCGGCGATCCATTTCACGTCGCAGTTGGAGCAGGAAGAGGCGGGACGCATCGGCGTGCCGCTGCCGTCGCCGTTCGTGGTGCCGAACGGGATCGATCTCGTGCCGCGTCCCGATGTGACACGCGACGAGCGCACGGTGGTGTTCCTCGGGCGCATCAACTGGAAGAAGGGGCTCGACCGGGTGATCGCAGCACTGCCGGGCATCGACGCGCGGGTGGTAATCGCCGGGAACGACGAGGAGTCCTTGACGCCGCGTTTGCAGGCCCTGGCCGCGCAACTCGGCGTGGCCGATCGGGTGGAGTTCGCCGGACCCGTGTACGGTGAGGCGAAGTGGGCGCTGCTGGCGCGCGCGACGCTGTTCGTGCTGCTGTCGACGTCGGAGAATTTCGGCAACGCAGTTCTTGAAGCAATGATGATGGAGACGCCGGTGGTGCTGTCGGATGGCGTGGGCCTGGCTGGCGATGTACTGCGCGCCGATGCAGGGATCGTCGGCGTGGAAGGTGTCGCCTCGCTGCTGCGGGATGCAGGCCGCCGCGCGGAGATGGGACGGCGCGGCCGGGCGCTCGTGGAGTCGCGATTTACCTGGCCGGAAGTGGCGCGGGAAATGGAGGATGCGTACCGTTGCTCGATCACATCACGCCGCTGATCCTCACGAAGAATGAGGAAGTGAACATCGAGCGCACGCTCCGCCAGTTGGGCTGGGCGCATGAGGTGGTGATCGTCGACAATCAGTCGACCGACGCGACGGTGACGATCGCGCGGACGTTTCCGAATGTGCGGGTGGAGCAGGGGTCGTTCGCCACGCTCGCCGAGCAGGCGCAGTTCGGGTTGTCGCAGGTCCGCACTCCGTGGCTGCTGACGCTCGATGCCGACTATTTCGTCCCGGACGATTTTGTGGCGGAGCTGGCGTCCCTGCAGCCGTTGCCGGAGATCAGCGGGTACACCGCGCAGTTCATCTACGCGATCCACGGCCGCCGCCTCCGGGCATCGCTGTATCCGCCGCGCGACGTGCTGCTGCGCACGTCCGCCGCGTCGTTCTGGCAGGACGGCCACACGCAACGCGTGCGCGTCGACGGAGCGATCGCCCCGCTCACCGCGCGCATCATCCACGACGATCGCAAGAGCTTCCGCCGCTTCGTCGACCGCCAGCGCCGCTACATGCGCGAAGAAGCGCTCAAACTCCGCACAGCCCCCCCGCACACCCTCAATCTCCCCGCCCGCGTCCGCAAGCTGCTCGTCGTCGCCCCCCTGGCCGTCCTCGTCCACACCCTCTTCGTCCGCCGCACGATCCTCGACGGCTGGGCCGGCCTCTACTACGCCTTCGAACGCTTCGTCGCCGAGCTGATCCTCTCCCGCGAGCTCCTCCGGCGGTAAGCCTCACGTATTCATCAACTTCCGGCACGAAAGCGCCGCAAAGCGTCGGGGTCAGGTCTTCGGTCTTCGTTTTTGCCTCGACGTTGCGTGGGCGTTAATCTCGCGGCGTATAGCGGTGTAGTGGGGGGGGGGGGGGGG
>JAXDJK010000667.1:0-2872 GCA_034665665.1 Acidobacteriota bacterium | reverse complement strand
GCCGCACTCCAAACGCTTCGCGTAGTCCCCCACGTGTTACGTCGAAAAGCGCGCCGGACTACGCGGAGCGTTTGGAGTGCGGCGCTTTCCCGCCGCTCTTGTACAGCCACAGGCGCGACAGTCCCTCACTCCACGCCCCGTAGACGCACCGCTCCGCTACAATCGGTCCCAGCAATTCCAAATTCGGAGGAAGACCCGATGCCCACGACGGACGTGGATTTCGTCGAGCTGCACGACGACATCTCCGACAGCCCACTCTGGAATGAAGACCTCGCGCCGACGCCGCTCTCGCGCCGCACCTGGTCCACGTACAACATCGCCGCGCTCTGGATCGGCATGGCGGTGGTCATCACCACCTACACGCTCGCTTCCGGGCTGATGGCTCAGGGCATGACCTGGGCCCAGGCGCTGACGACGATCCTCCTCGGCAACGTGATCGTGCTCCTGCCGATGGTCCTCAACGCCCACGCCGGGACCAAGTACGGCGTGTCGTTCCCGGTGCTCTGCCGGGCCAGCTTCGGGGTGAAGGGAGCGAACATCCCGGCGGTGCTGCGGGCCATCGTGGCCTGCGGCTGGTTCGGGATCCAGACCTGGATCGGCGGGCTGGCGCTGGACGCGCTGATCACCGCGCTCTGGCCCGGCTGGAGCGCTCTGGCGTACGGCAAGGCCATCGGCTTCGGCATCTTCTGGGTGCTCCAGGTGGTGATCATCCTGCGCGGTACGGAAGGCATCAAGATCCTGGAGAGCTGGTCGGCGCCGCTGCTGCTGGCGGGCGGCGCGGCGCTGCTGGTGTGGGCGGTACGCAACGGCGGGGGGCTCGGGCACATCCTGTCGGAATCCTCACGGCTCCGCGGCAGCACCGGCA
Organism: Acidobacteriota bacterium; assembly: GCA_034665665.1. Taxonomy (GTDB): domain Bacteria; phylum Acidobacteriota; class Thermoanaerobaculia; order Gp7-AA8; family Gp7-AA8; genus DASWOB01. Next base: position 2,007 of record JAXDJK010000667.1, on the reverse strand, counting down.
CGCCCTTCTGGACACTCTTCCCGGCGGCGCTGACGGCGAACGTCGGCTACTGGGCCACGCTCTCGCTCAACATCCCCGATTTCACCCGCTACGCGAAGAGCCAGCGCTCGCAGGCCACGGGTCAGGCCCTCGGGCTGCCGACGACGATGGCGGCGTTTGCGTTCATCGGCGTGGCCGTCACCAGCGCGACCATCGTCGTCTTCGGCAAGGCCATCTGGGACCCGATCGAGCTGATCGCCCGCATCGGCAGCCCGGCCGTGATCGTCTTCGGCGCGCTGGTGGTGCTGGCGGCGCAGCTGACGACCAACATGGCCGCGAATGTGGTCTCGCCGGCGAACGACTTCTCGAACCTCTCGCCGCGCAAGATCTCGTACATCACCGGCGGTCTGATCACCGCGGTGGTGGGCATCCTGATGATGCCGTGGAAGCTCTATTCGGACGCCTCGGCCTACATCTTCACCTGGCTGATCGGCTATTCGAGCCTGATGGGCGCCCTCGGCGGCATTCTCATCGCCGACTACTGGATCATCCGCAAGCAGCAGCTGAACCTGCGCGATCTCTTCGCGGTCCGCGGCGAGTACACGTATTCGAACGGCACGAACTGGAAGGCGGTGACGGCGCTGGTGCTCTCGATCCTGCCGGTCGTCCCCGGCTTCATCCGGGCCGCGCTCACGCCGGGCGGGCAGGTACCGAACCCGACGCTCTTCGACCACCTCTACACCTACGCCTGGTTCGTGACCTTCGCCCTGAGCTTCGCGCTGTACCTCCTGTTCATGCGCCGCGGTACGCGAAGCGTATGATGGGAGACTCGTTCCAAAAGGAGACCCGCATGGCTGACCTGTCGACGACGTTCACCGGGATGCAGTTCCAAAACCCGTTTCTCCTGGCCTCGGCTCCGCCGACCGAATCCGACGCGAACATCATCCGGGCCTTCGAGGCGGGGTGGGGCGGCGTGGTGACGAAGACGATCGGGTTGCATCCGGTCATGAACGTAAAGGGCCCGAAGACGAAGTTCCTGCGCGCCGAGAACAACGGCACAGGCCTCTCGATGAACCGGCGCCCCGACACGACGCTGATGGCCTCCTGGAACTGGGAGCTGATCTCCGACAAGCCGCTGGACTGGTGGATCGGCAAGCTCGCCCGGATCAAGCAGCAGTTCCCCGACCGGATGCTGGTGGCTTCGATCATGGCCGGCTCCGGCAACGACAAGGAGTTGCACAACTGGCAGACGCTGGCCAAGGCCTGCCAGGACGAAGGCGCCGACGCGCTGGAGCTGAATTTCTCCTGTCCGCACATGGACCGGATCGACATGGGGTCGAATGTCGGCAAGGACAAGGTGCTCTGCTCGGTGGTGACGCAGGCGGTCAAGGAAGTGGCCACGATTCCGGTCTGGGTGAAGCTCACGCCCGCCACCTCGAACATCGTGGTGGAAGCAACGGCGACGTTCCTCGGCGGCGCGGACGCGATCTGCTCGTCGAACACCTGGCCCTCGCTACCGCTGGTCGACGCGCAGTCGCTCGATTTCGAGATGAACGTGGACGGCTACGTCTCCCCCGGCGGGCTCGGCGGACCGGCCATCCTGCCGCTGTCGATGGCCAAGATGGCGCAGATGACCACGGCCTTCCCGGACAAGGAGTTCTCCGGCATCGGCGGCGTCTCGACGTTCGAGCACGCGCTGAACTACTTCCTCCTCGGCTGCGGCACGGTACAGGTCTGCACCGCCGCCATGCTCGACCACGCCATCGGCCCCAACGTGATCAAGTCGCTACTGACCGGCATGACCGAGTTCATCGACCGCAACGCCTCCCGCGGCTGGAGCTCCCTCGCGGACTTCAAAGGCCTCCGCCGCGACCGCGTCGTCGGCCACTCCCAGATCAAACGCCCCGACACCCGCGAATACCACGGCGGCTATGACGATCAGGCGGAACACGAAGGCTACGCGAAGCCGGCGCAGGGCGTGCTGACGACGTCGTAACGGGTTCGCCGTAGTGGGGGGGGGGGGGGGGG
>JAXDJK010000666.1:0-3599 GCA_034665665.1 Acidobacteriota bacterium | reverse complement strand
CGCACTCCAAACGCTCCGCGTAGTCCGGCACGCTTTTGGACGTCGCCTCACGCCGCCAGCTGCGCGTCCGCCGGGATCACGAACGCGTATCCCTGCTCCTGCAGCATCGTAATGACGCGCTCCAGCGTGGCCAGCGAATGCGGGCGGCCCTGGTGCAGCACGATGATGCCGCCGGGGGCGATGGCCGGCACGATCCGGGCGGCGATCTCCGCCGGATCGGTGAGCACGGCGTCGAAGCCGCGGGCGGTCCAGCCGATCAGGCGCATGCGGCGCTTGGCCAGCGCCGGGTGCACGGCCGGATTCTTCATTCCCACGGGTGCGCGGAACCAGGTTGGCGTGGTGCCCGCGACCTTCTGCAATGCGCGGCTGCAGCCGTCGATCTCGCTGGCGATGCGACCCGGTGGCGAGCACCAGAAACTGCCGGCCGGATGCGTGTGCGAATGGTTGGCCACCGAATGCCCGCGCGCCACGATGGCCCGGATGAGCTCCGGATGCGCCTCCACCAGCACACCCTTCACGAAGAACGTGGCCTTCACGCCGTAGCGATCGAACAGGTCGAGCACGGCCGGCGTATCCTCCGTCGGCCCGTCGTCGATCGTCAGCCAGACCTCCTTCGCGCCCGTGGTGAAGTGCGTTATCACTGGCCCGAGCCACTGCACGTTCGGCCGGAGGGTCGGGTAGATCAGCAGCGCGTGCGACAGCGCCAGCACGCCGATGGCCGCCACCGGCGAGTCTCTCCACAGCACCATCAGCAGCAGCGGTGCGAGGAGCGCGAATCCCAGGATCACTTTCCGGATGGAGAACCTCCGAATTCATCGTACGTCCGCTCGGCCCGCGCGATCGGGGCGCGCAGGAGAAATAAGAGCATCGCCGCGATGGCGTTCAACGCCACCAGCGCCAGCACCTGCCACGCCGCCCAGCGCACCCACGTCGGCGAGGTCGCCGCGACCCAAGCGGAGGTCCCCAGGAACAACAACATCAGGGCCGCCGAGGAAGCGCGGACGGAGTCGTGCACCTTCACGCCTGTCACCGCGGAAAACAACTCCACCAGCAGCCCGGTGCCGACGATCGCCACCTGCAGGCCGACCACCGCCGTCGGCACCGCGAGCGCGAACGCCAGCGCCACGTGCCGCGAGCCGAAGAGCGTCCCCGCGATGAAGCAGGTCACGGTGGCCATGACCCATACCGACAGCGAGTAATTCTCCATCTGGCTCTGATGGCGGTCCACCATCAGCAGCAGCCCGCGCTCGGGCTGCGGCCGGACGTTGCGCAGGCGCACGAAAGCAACGAGCCGAAAGAACGCGAAGTTGTGGCGCGACGGCAACCAGCGCGCGTCCGCCCGCTCATGGATCGCCTTCATCCGTTCAGCTCCGCCGAGAACGGCTCGAACGCGAACCACTGGAACCAGGCCGTGGCGACCACCGCCTCGAGCCGCTCGGTCCACTCCGCCACCGCGCGATCAAACGCTTCGTGGCGGTGCCGGGTGCGGACCACCTCGAACGGTGCGCCAGTCACCAGCCGGTAGCGCCGCCGCCCCAGCCGGAAGACGAAGAGGGGATAGATCGGTACGCGTGCGGCCATGGCCAGCGCGAACGGCCCGGCCGGCACCTCCATCGGTTTCCCGAACAGCGTTGCCTTCAGCGAGGTGATGCCGGGCGTGACCCGGTCACCCTGGATGGCCACGATCTCGCCGCGTTGAACCGCCGCGAGCAGATCGATGGCCAGCTCGCTGGCGCGCGTCGAGAAGTCGACCTTCAGCGCGGCCGCTTTCCGTTCCAGCGCCGACTCCTCGAAGCGCCGCGTCTCCGGGTCGGTCTCCGGCGCGCGGACCATCACGATCTGCCGCCCCGCGGTCTCGGCAAACAGGTTGGCTCCCAGATCGTAATTACCCATGTGTGCGGTCAGGATGATCGCGCCACCCTCGCGCGCCTTCAGCGACTCGAAATGCTCGATGCCCGTGAACTCCCAGTCCGGCACCACGCGGGTCTCCTTGAAGCGCACCATGTCGGCGATGGTCCAGGCGAAGTTCCAGAAAACGCGATACGTGCGGAAGAAGTTCGCGAAACTCGTCGACCCCGGCTTGATGGCCGTCAGATTGGCCATGACCCCGCGGCGGCCGGCGCCCCAGAGTAGAAAGATCGCCGACCAGGTGGCCATCACCAGCGGCTCGAGCCAGAGCGGCACGTGCAGCACGGCCCAGCGTAGCAACTGCCGCCAGAACACCCCCCGCGCTCGAAAACGCTGACGCCAGCTCACGCGCGGATGATATCGCCCAGCTCCTGCTCGGCCGCCGGGAGTTGCGGACGCAGGAGCCGGAACAGCGCGCTGGCCATCAGCGTGGCGTCGCCGGGATAGGTGGGCACGAAGTGCAGGGGGAAGCGCTCGAAGATCTCGCGGTCGGAGCGCTTGCGCATCCGCTGCACGTCATGGCGTTTCTGCGCGAGCCGCGCCTCGTGCGTGACGATCCAGTCGAATGCGCGAAACTGCATCGTCGTCAGCGGGTCGTCGAACGCCGCCAGCGGCTTCGGCCCGACCAGCTTGCGTTTCACCTGACGGAGCAGCCGCGCCGCACGGGCCTGTCCGCCTTCCGCCTGCGCCGTCGCCGATTCCGACGACGTCCGGACCGCACCGAACGCGGCACGCTTCAACTCGCCCGCCCGCGGATTGCGCATCGTGGCGTAGTGATGCAGCCGGTGCAGGTAGGTGAAGAAGATCGAAGCGCCGCTCTCGTGCAAATTTTCGTAGTTCTTCACCGCGGTCTGCAGCGCGTTCCGCTCGAACAGCACGCCGCGCTCGAAATCGCCCAGCCGGTTGCTGGTGGTGCTCGATGCATGACGCACCACCGCCTCCGATGCGAACAGCACGCGGTAGCCGGCGATCCAGGTCCGCCAGCCGAAATCGACGTCCTCGAGATAGGCGAAGTAATCGTCGTCGAAGCCGCCCAGCTCCACCAGCCGGGCCCGTCGCGAGATCATGTTCCCACCGCACGCGAACAGCAGCTCCGCGCCGTTCGCCGGCTCCTCGCGCGAGCCGAGCGGCTGCCGGAACCCGTTCTGGAAGGCGTGGCCGTCGAAGGTCATCACGCCGCCGATGAAGTCGATCAGCGCTCCCGACATGTCCACGATCTTGCCGCCGACCGAGACCACGTCCTCCGGCGCTTCATTCATGGCCCGCGTCAGCGCCTCCAGCCAGCCCGGCTCCGGCACCGCATCGTTATTGAGGAAGATCACGTTCGTGGCCGACGATCCGGCCAGCGCGGCCGCCAGCCCGCCGGTGAACCCGCGGTTCTCCGTCAGCGCGAACAGCTTCACGTGTGGATGCCGCGCAGCGATGGCTGTGGCGCTGCCGTCAGTCGACCCGTTGTCGACCACGGTGACGGTGGCGTGCGGCACCGCGGCGAGCTGCTTGCCGACCGCGTCGAGACACTCCAGCGTCTCGCGGCGGTTGTTCCAGTTGACGATGATGATCTCGGTGCTCATGCGCGAAGCCGCCGGCGGATGCGGTCGAGGAACGACGGTGGCCTTTCGGCGATCCGCGGTGCGAGCGTGAACGTCTCCTTGGTCGATTCGAATCCGGGCGTCAGGCAGAACGCACGCAGC
>JAXDJK010000665.1:0-11489 GCA_034665665.1 Acidobacteriota bacterium | reverse complement strand
CTGGCCGGTCGGGGACCGGAGGCACCGGGGGCTACTTACCGCCCGGGGTCATCCGCGGACGGCCCGTAAATCGCCGGCACTTTTCCGCCCATCGGCCGGAGGTACACCGTGAGCTGGCCGCGGTGGTGGATGAGGTCGACGAGGAAGCCCCACATGTACTCCATCACGGAGTTCGTTCCCCCGACCTTGTCGCCGAAGAAAAACTTCGCCTCGCTGGTCCACTTCGTCTCGTCGATGGTCTTCAGGCGTTCGCCGAGCTCGGCGGTCGCGCTCTCGTAGGCCTTCGCGATCTCCTCCACGGTGTCCGGGCGCTGGCGCTCGTCGAAATGGATCTCGCCCCTGTCCAGCAGCCCGATCAGGATCCGCTGTTCCTCCGCCAGCTGCCAGGCCAAATCGCCGGCGCTCTTCGAGCGCTCGTGCGGTTTGTAGTCGAGCTGGCCCTCCGGAATGGCCCGGATCACCTTCCCAAACTTCGGCTGCTCGATCGTCCACCGATGGATGAAGTACTCACGATTGTCCATAGCGCTCATCTCCAGATCAGTCCTTCTTCTTATTCGGGTTCGGCGGAATCGGCGTGCCGTACGACTCGAGATACGCCTGGCGCATCTTCTCCACGTGCGGGATCAGGTCGGCGTGCTGCGGGTCTTTCGCCATCTCCTCGGCGGTGTAGTAGATCCGCATTGCGTCCGCCATCACCTTCTCCTGCGCGAGCCGCGAGGCTTCCGACAGGTCGGATGCCAGCGATTCCAGGCCATCCGCCACGGCGAGATAGTCGAACTCACGCATCGACTGCGGTTGCAGAGCGGCGCCGGCGCGTCCTTCGCCCGCCGGCGCAGGTTTGTCCGGCAGGTACTGCTTCGGTACGGATTTTCGAATCTGCGAAAGCGTGTCGAGGATGCCCTCGGCGTCGATGGGCGGGAGGTCCGGGATGTCCTTCTTCGAAGCCATGCGGTAATGGTATCGCGGCTGCGTCCGCGTGACACGCTGCCGCGGACCTGCTTCAATGGCGCATGGCCCAACAGGATCTCGTCGAACGCATTGCCGGAAACCTCCGCGAACTGCGCCAGCAGCGCGGTGTCACGCGCGAACAGCTCGCCGCAACCGCCGCCGTCGATCCGCAGATGATCAAGCGGATCGAGAACGGCCGCGCCAACCCCGCCCTGGTCGTCCTCTCCCGCCTCGCGACCGCCCTCATGATCTCGCTTTCGCTCATGATGACCATCGACGCCACGGCCGAGGCCGTCCTGCCGGCGCCGCCCGCGGAAAGCGAGGCGTTCGACGCCGACGCCGTCGGCCGCACGATCACGTCGCTGCGGAAGCACCGGCAGCTCTCGCGCCGCGCTCTGGCACGGATCGTCGACCTGCGCACCGTCACCCTCAGCCGCTACGAGACGGCCAAGGCAGACGCGCGAATCCTCACGCTCGAGCCGATCGCGCAGGCCTTCGGCCTCACGCCGCAGGACTTCGTCCGCGAGGTGGAGCGTCGCGGCCGGCAGCCGCAGGCGTCGAACGCCGGCTGGCAGTCGCCCGCGCCGGGCGTGCAGTCGCGCCTGGTCTCCTCGGGCAAGCAGTCGGCGCTGTGGGAGTGGCGCATCGCGCCGGGAACCACCTTTGCCGACCAGCCCCTCGCCACGGTCGCCGAGGAGATCGTCACCGCAATCCGGGGCGAAGTGCGGGTCTCCGTCGGGGACGAGGTCTACCGGCTGCGCCGCGGCGGAAGCCTTTCGCTGCCCCTCGAGAGCGTTCGCACCATCGAGAACCACGGCCGTGCCACGGCGCGCCTGCTGCGCTTTCAGGTCGGCAAGTGACTCATGATGCATGACTTGACCTTTCTTCACCTCTCCTGCTGCTGAGCAGGGGGTGACCCACTTCGCGGCGGAGGTGGGTCATCCTCCAATTCTGGTGGTCAGCTTCTGATCCTGCCGCTCCGCGCGCCCTCTCGTGTTCTCAGTGCTTTAGCTGCAAACCGCGAAAGCTGGCAGCCTTGCAGTGAAGGAGAACATCGCTTCGGGCGAGACCAGAACGAGAAAGGGAACAAAATGATCAAACAAGCATTCGCTATGATTTGTGCAGTGGGACTCACCGCCGCCGCCTACGCGGCCGGTCCGTCGAAGGACCTCAACACCGGCCGCATCCATCAGGTGCCGACCAATGCCAGCGTCGACTTCCATGCCAGCGGCGCCGGCGGGGCGGGCCAGCTCACCGATCACGGTGGGGAAGTGCTGACCAACGCCAAAGTCGTCTACATCTTCTGGGGCTGGGCCTCGACGACCACAGACTCCTACGTGCGCGAGGTGATCTCGTTCCGTGACGATGCGAACGGCATGCAGAAGCACCTCGGCATGCTCGCGCAGTATCGCAGCACCGGATCGACCAGCCTCAAAGGTACGCAGCCGGACGTTTTCGACGCGGTGCCGCCTGCCACCTCAAAGGTGACGGACACGATGGTCATGGCCAAGGTGGCGACCTCCTGCGCCGCCCTTTCCGGCGGCTGCAAGACCGACACGATCTATGAAGTGTTCATCCCGTCCGGCTACTTCTCCGATGACGGCACGGGCGCGCAGTCGTGCGGTGGGACGAACCTGGCGTACTGCGCCTACCACGGCAACGGCGACAACGTCGCCCTGAGCGCGAACATCAAGTATTCGATCCAGCCGTACCCGAGCTGCTCCGGCTGTCACGGTCTGTCCAGCTGGACCGCGGCGCAGGACGAGGAGCACTTCATCGTCCATGAGACCCGCGAGGCGATGACTGATGCCCGCCTGAATGCCTGGTGGGATCGCGCCGGCTACGAAGCCGACGACAAGTGCGCCTGGGGCACGAACCTGGCCTTCCTCTTCTCCGAGACCTCGGGGACGCACACCTACGGCTACCAGATGGAGTACTCGAACTCGGCGCGCAACTGCGTCAAGTAGTTCGCTCTGCGGCGAATGCGAAAACCCCGGCGAAAGCCGGGGTTTTTTCATTGCTGCTGCGACCTGGCCCAGTTCTCGGTGATGTCGAAGTAGACGGTCTTCCGCTCGCCGCTGGCCAGCTCGATCTTGACGACGTTGTAGCGGCGCCCTTCGCTCGATCCGGTGCCGCCGCCCGTCCGCCGGAAGCGGCCGTAGCGATCGAAGATCCAGTTGTTCTGGAAGTCGACGCCGGCGTCCGGCGCATCGGCCGGAACGGCGATGGCGGTCATCAGGGAGTCGCCGGAGTGGTCGACCAGCTCCTCGGCACTGACGGCTGCAGGCTGCGCCGGCGGTGCAGGCTGCGTCGGCTGCGTTGGTGCAGCGACCGCCGCGGGCCGCGCGCAATGCAGCGCGGTCGCCATGAGCAACAACGGCAGGGTAGCTCGCTTCATGTCGTGGCCGAACGAAGCTGCCGCCGTGCCAATTTCGTCTACCCCTCCAGCCCGTTCGCCCATGTGTTCAACAGGTGATGGGCGATGGCGTAGGCGTTCGGCGCCGAGACCTCCGGGTGCTCGCCCGCGACCACGCGCTTCGCTTCTTCGCGCGTCAGCCAGCGCACCGCCTCGAGCTCGACCCCGTCGGCTACCGCGTCCTCGTTCGCGACCTCCGCGATCAGGCCGATCATGAGCGTGGAGGGAAACGGCCACGGCTGCGTGGCCACGTAGTGAACGCTCGTGGCCACGAGACCAGCTTCCTCGTGCATCTCGCGCGCGCACGCTTCCTCGATCGATTCGCCCGGCTCCATGAAGCCCGCCAGCGTCGACATCCGCCCGGGCGGCCACGCCGCCTGCCGGCCGAGCAGGCAGCGGTCGCCGAAGACCGGGAGCATGATCACCACCGGGTCCACGCGCGGGAAGTGCTCCGCACCGCACTGCGGACAGATGCGCTTCCAGCCGGCCGCGGCGACGTCCGTGGCGTGCCCGCATACGGCACAGAAGCCATGGCGGCGATGCCAGTCGAGCAGGCTCTTCGCCTCACCGGCGATGGCGGCCTCGCCATGCGGCAACACCAGCGCCAGCGGCCGCATCTCCTCGAACGTGCCGGCGTCGTGCTCGTGCTCGATGTCAATCGCAAACACCGCCACCTCGCCGTCGACGCCGAGGAACACGCGCGGCATGGCGGCGCCTGCGAGTGCGGCGGGGAGCGTGGCCAGCCGTCCATCGCGGACCAGCAACTTCCCGTCGCGCACGCCGACCACCCGCGTGGCCGGATCGTCCAGCCGCGCCGCGAGCCATCCCGAATCCTCGCGCCGCGCCGCCAGCCGGTCGAGCGGATTCCCGCTGAAGGTGATCATCCGCCCCAGCATACCGAAGACTCTTAGATCGCGACGATCGTCCGTCGCGGATGACGTTCCGTGATCCGCAGCTTCAACGCGGCGTCGGCGACGTGGGTGTAGATCTCCGTGGTGCTGATGCTGCGATGCCCGAGGAGCCGCTGCACGTAACGGATGTCCACGCCTTCCTCCAACAGATAGGTGGCGACGGAGTGGCGGAACATGTGCGGGGTGATCCGGTCGCGCACCGATGAGCGTTCGGCATGGACGCGAACCAGCCGGCGCAGCATCTGGGGAGAGGCGGCGGCGCCGCGGGAGTTGACGAGAAACGTCTCCGCCTCGGTGCTGGCGCGATCGCGGGCCGTCCGGTAGGAGGCCAGCAGCGGCCGCATTTCCTCCGGGAAGAAGACCCGGCGCTGGCGATTGCCCTTGCCGATGATCGTGATCGTGCCCTCCTCGAGGTCGACCGCACTGTCGAGCAGCGACGCCAGCTCGCTCACACGCATGCCGGTCGCGAAGAGGAGCTCCGTGGTGATGTAGGCAGTCAAGTCGCTGAATGCCTGCTCCGGCAGGGCAGCGACGGCCGGCGCGTTCGGTCGCAGGAGACGGCGGAGGTCGGAGCGGGCGATCACGCGCGGCAGACGTTTCGGCATGCGGATCCGCAGCCGCGCCCCGCGAAACGGATCTTCCAACTCGCCGCATTCGTCCTCATACCAGCGGAAAAACGAGCGAAGCGTGGCCAGGTGCCGCTTCACCGATGCCTCCTTCAGCGCACGGACGTCGAAGAGATGACGAACGTAGTCCTGGATGACGGTCTTGTCGCACGCCGTCACCGCCCGGCCCTTGCCGAGGAACTGCGTGAACCGCGTCAGGTCGAGCTCGTAGGCCCGGATCGTGTGCTCGGAGAGCTTCCGGATCGACTCGCAATGCCGGATGAATGCGGACGCCGCGTCGCGAAACTGCACGTACCTCTACCTCCCAAAATTGACCGGTGGGCGAGGGAGCGTACCCGACGCGCCGCCAACAAGCGACCGGAGGTATTGACGTAAGGCAAGGCCTAGCTGGGGCGCGCCTCCTCCGCCTCTTTCCAGATCTCGACGCGGTGGCTCCCGTTGAGCGCGAAGGTGCCGACCAGGAAGGTCATCAGGGCCACACCGATCACCCAGTACAGGCCGGCGTAGATGTTTCCGGTCTCGGCGACGAGCAGTCCGGCGATGAGCGGGAGCGTGCCGCCGAACCAGCCGTTGCCGAGGTGGTAGGGGAGAGAGAACGACGTATACCGGATCCGGGCCGGAAAGGCTTCGATCAGGAACGCGGCGATCGGACCGTAAACCATCGTCACGTAGAGCACTTGCACGAACACGAGCAGGATCAGCATGAGCATGTTCGGGTGCTTTGGATCGGCGGCGTAGTGGTGCATGGCCCGGTAGATCGGCAGGTAGGTGAGCGCGGCGATCAGGTTGCCGGCCATCATGATCTTCAGCCGGCCGATCTTGTCGGAGAGCGCTCCGAACACGGTGAAGAACGGCATACCGAAGAGGATGGCCGTGGCCACGACGATGCTCGCCTTCACCAGGCCGATCTTCATCACCGACTGCAGGAACGACAGCGCGTAAAACTGCCCCGTGTACCAGACGATGCCCTGCCCGGCTGTCGCGCCGAAGAGCACCAGCAGCACGATCTTGAGATTCGGCCAGTGCGCGAAGCTCTCCCGGAGCGGCGACGCGGAGGTCTTGCCCTGGCTCTTCAGCGAGGCGAAGAGCGGCGACTCCTGCATCTTCATCCGGATGTAGAGCGACATGCCCACCAGCACGATCGAGAGGAGGAACGGCACGCGCCATCCCCACGCCTTGAACGCGTCATCCGACATCAACTGCTTCACACCGAGCACCACGCCGAGCGAGACGAACAGGCCGAGCGTGGCCGTGATCTGGATGAAGCTCGTGTAGTAGCCGCGGCGGTGGTCCGGCACATGTTCGGCCACGTACACGGCCGCGCCGCCATACTCCCCGCCGAGCGCCAGGCCCTGCAGGAGGCGGAGCACCAGCAGGATCGTCGGCGCGAGGACGCCGATCTGCGCGTAACCCGGCAGGAGCCCGATCAGGAACGTGGAGAGGCCCATGATCGTGAGCGTGACCAGGAACGCGTACTTGCGGCCGATGCGGTCCCCGACGCGGCCGAAGACGAGCGCCCCGAACGGCCGGACGATGAACCCGGTCGCGAAGAGCGCCCAGGTCTTGATCAGCGCCCAGGTCGGATCGCCCTGCGGGAACATCACTTCGGACATGATCAGGGCCAGGCTGCCGAAGATGTAGAAGTCGTACCACTCGATCATCGTGCCGAGGCCCGACGCGAAGATGATCCTCCGGATCGGGTACTCGGTACGCGGCTGCCCCGCCGGTACCCCTCCGCCGTTCGCAACGCTCATCTGCTGCTCCCTTCACCGCCTGAGATCGATTGTTGTCGCGAGATGGTAGCCGACCGGGCCCGTGACCTCCCCGCTCTCCTGGGGTCAGACCCCGAAGTGCGGCGTGTCAGGCCGCCGCTCGTCCTTGGCGAAGCCCCCGGAGCGGGCTCGTACGATAGCCGGTGGTGCGGCGAAGCGCGCACCACCGGTCACGCGTACGGGCCCCCTCCGGGGGCCACGGAGGCGTCAACACGAAGAGCGAAGACGCGTTTCTTGGGGCCCTTTCTGGCGCGGAAGGGGGCGCCGCCGGCGGGTTTGCGGGGGAAGGGCGTCGGGAAGACCGAAGGTCTGACCCCAACGGCCGTACGGAGCGCGGCCGTCCCGGCCGCAGGGCCCACAGGCGTCTCGCCTGTCGCCGTGTACCGGTATTGGCGTGACGGCGGCCACCCGGCCCGCGCTCCGCAACCGAAAACCGAGGGTCTGACCCCAAGGGTGACGGTGACGCCTAGATCTCGTAAAGACCGGGGGTCAGACCTTCGGTTGTCGGTTTGGGAAGACCGAAGGTCTGACGCCAACGGCCGTACGGAGCGCGGCCGTCCCGGCCGCAGGGCCCATAGGCGTCTCGCCTGTTGCCGTGTACCGGTATTGGCGTGACGGCGGCCGCCCGGGCCGCGCTCCGCAACCGAAGACCGAACGTCTGACCCCAAGGGTGACGGTGACGCCTCGCGGAGCGTGGATGACGGCTCGCGGAGCGTGGATGACGGCTCGCGAAGCGTGGGTGATGTCTCGCGGAGCGTGGATGACGCCTCGCGAAGCGTTGATGGCGCCTCGCGGAGCGTGGGTGACGCCTCGTGAAGCGTGGGTGACGCCTCGTGAAGCGTGCGTGACGCCTCGCGAAGCGTGGGTGACGGCTCGCGCAGCGTGGGTGACGGCTCGCGGAGCGTGGGTGACGCCTCGCGAAGCGTGGGTGACGCCTGGTGAGGCGTAGGTCGCGTCCAGCGGGGCAAAAACGAAGACCGAAGACCTGACCCCGACGCTTTACGGCGCGCTTTGGCGCCGAAGCGTATGAAAACGTGAGGTTTACGGCGGGGGTGAGGTCGGCGTCAGTAGATGGCGCGGCGGACGGCGCGGATGTCGGCGTCGAGGGGGCGGTCTTGGAAAACGGGGGGGGTGGCTTGGCGGATGCGGAGGTAGAGGGCGCGGGTGCCGGTGCCGAGGTGCTGGGCGATGGTGGTGGATTGGCCGGAGACGCGGTCGTGGAACTGGGTGGCCTGGGCTTCGGCGGCTTCGACGGTGGGGAGCTCGGGGGCGGGGGTGTTGGGGTCGAGGTCGAAGGCGATGCGCCATTCGACGGCCTGGGCGGCGGTGAGGAGCTCGATGGCCAGCACGGCCTGGGCGTTCGAGATGACGGTGCGCAGTTTGCGGGCCGCGTGGGTGGACATGGAGACGTGGTCCTCGGCGTTGGCGCCGGTGGGAATGGAGTCGACCGAGGCGGGGTGGGCGAGGACTTTGTTCTCGCTGACGATCGAGGCGGCGGTGTACTGCAGGATCATCAGGCCGGAATTGACGCCGGGCCGCGTGGTCAGGTTGGGGGGGAGGCCGCGGTTGAGGTGGCCGTCGAGGAGGAGCTGGCAGCGGCGCTCGGAGATGTTGGCCAGCTCGGCGACGGCGATCGTCAGAAAGTCGGCCGCGAGGGCGAGAGGCTGGCCGTGGAAGTTGCCGGCCGAGTAGGCCCGGCGGCGGTCACCGTGGTACCACTCCGGCCAGTTCGCGGAGAACTGCAGGTCGAAGGGCTCGCTCTCGCCGGGGAAGAAGAGCGGGTTGTCCGTGGCGGCGTTGAGCTCGCGCTCGGCGATGGTGCGCACGTAACGCAGGGCGTCGCGCGAGGCGCCGTGGACCTGCGGGGCGCAGCGGATGGAGTAGACGTCCTGCACCGCGCCGGCGCGCTCGACGAGCTTCGAGCCAGCCAGGTGCTCGCGCATGTTGCGGGCGGATTCGATCTGGCCCGACTGGCCCCGCACGGCGTGGACCTTCTCATCCAGCGCGCGCGTGCAGCCGCAGACGGCTTCCATCGACAGTGCGGCGGAGGTGTCGGCGATCTCCGCCAGGCGCTCGGCGTCGTACACAGCGAGCGCCAGCATGGCCGCGGAGAAATTCGCGCCGTTCACCAGCGCCAGCCCTTCCTTGAAGCTCGGGCGGATGTCCTTCTCGCTCACGCCGAGGACATCGGGGAGCTCGGTGGCGTCGCGGAGGGTGCGATGGCGATCGGTAACGAGGTAATAGCGTCCCGCGCCGAGCAGCGTGGCGAAGAGGTGCGAGAGCGGGCAGAGATCGCCGCTGGCTCCGACGGAGCCGCGCAGCGGCACCAGCGGGATGATGCCGCGGTTCAGCATGGCCTCCACGATGTCGACGAGCTTCCGCCGCACGCCGGAGTGGCCCTTGAGGAACGCGTTCAGCCGCGTTGCCAGCGCGCCGCGCACGACCTCGGCGGCGTAATAGTTGGACAGGTCGTCTTCGTCCGTGTTCTCGCCGACGCCGACGGAGTGCGAGAGCAGGAGATTCTGCTGCAGCTCTTCCAGCTGCCCCGGCGGGATCGGCTTGTCCTTGAACTCGCCGAAGCCGGTGGTCACGCCGTACTCCCGCGCCCCGCCTGTGCCCTCGTTCCAGGCCGTGGTGTAGCTGGTGACGATGTCGGCGATGAGGGCGGCGCTGCGGGCCACGCGCTCGTCGGTGGCGGGATCGCAGGCCACGCGCACGGAGGGATCGCGGGAGATGCGCGTCAGCTGCTCGATGGTCAGAGAATCGCCGTCGAGCACGATTGTCTCGGCGCTCATCCCAGCTCCGCCAGCATCCTGCGGATGGTCTCGATCAGGTTGGCGCGCGGCACGGTGACCTGCCCGGCGCGTTGGGCCAGGTACTGCTTCCGGTCGGCGGTCGGCTTGAGCAACTCGCGGCCGGCCACCATGTCCTTGATCGTGACCAGGCCCTGCTCCTTCTCGTTGGAGCCGTAGAGGATGGCCAGCGGCACGTCGTACTGGTCGGCGTACTTGAGCTGCTTGCGCGGACCCTTGCCGCTGCCGAGGTACAGCTCCGTAGGGATGCCGGCCCGGCGCAGCTCCCACGTCATGGCGAGGTAGTCCTCGGTCAGCGCGGCGTCCATGTAGGTGACGAGCACGCGCGCGGTGGCTTTCTGGTTGCCGAGGCGGCCGAGGTGCGTGAGCGCCGCCAGCAGGCGATCGACGCCCATCGACGCACCGACGGCGGGGATCGGCGTGCCGAGGAAACGCATCACCAGGTCGTCGTAGCGGCCGCCGCCGAAGACGGAGCCGAACTGCGGCGCGTCGAGGAGGCTCGCTTCGAAGACCGGGCCGGTGTAATAGGCCAGGCCGCGGGCGATGGAGAGATCGAGGGAGACGCGGTCGTCGTCGTAGCCGAGCGCGTAGAGATGGCTGGAGATCTTCTCGACCACATCGAGCTGCGGGGTGGCGCCGGCCACGTTGACGAACAGCTCGCGCACCTGCGACAGCACATCGCGGCGGCTCTCGGACTTGACCGCCAGAAAGCGCTCGATGCGAGCCACCTGATCGGCGGAGATGCCGACGCCGCGGATGAAATCGCCCGACTCGTCCTTGTAGCCGGACATCAGCTCGAGGCGGATCTTCTC
The DNA here is from genome assembly GCA_034665665.1 of Acidobacteriota bacterium. Taxonomy (GTDB): domain Bacteria; phylum Acidobacteriota; class Thermoanaerobaculia; order Gp7-AA8; family Gp7-AA8; genus DASWOB01. The sequence continues at coordinate 1,191 of JAXDJK010000665.1, read as the reverse complement.
GATGCCGACCTTGTCGAGCTTATCGAGCACGCGGAAGACGTCCACGCCCTGCTCGTGCGGGATCTCCGCGTAATCGAGCAGCAGGTTGAGGATGGCGCGCGAGGAGAACTTGACGACGTACGGCCCGACCTTCAGTGCGGACAGCGTGTCGCACATGCCGGCGATGATCTCGGTATCGGCGATCTCGCTCTCGACGCCGACGGAGTCGAGGTCGAACTGGGTGAACTCGCGGTAGCGGCCCTTGTCCGGCTTGTCGGCGCGCCAGACGGAGGCGACCTGGTAGCGGCGGAAGGGGCGGGGAAGCTCCGGATACTGGGCGATGACGCGCGCCAGCGGGACGGTCAGGTCGAAGCGGAGGCCGAGGTCTTCCTTCTCCGGATTGGTGACGCGGAAGATCGACTGCTGCGCTTCCTGCCCGGCGCTGCCGGAGAGGACGTCGAGGAACTCGATGGCCGGCGTCGACAGCGGAACGAAGCCGTAGGACTCGTAGACGCCGCGGATGGTATCGACCATCTGCTGACGGGCGAGCATCTGATCGGGCAGCAGATCCCGAAGGCCGCGGGAGAGGCGAGGCTCGACAGTGTTGGTCATAAATGGGTCCCGGATTGTGACGGGACAGGCAGGGATGGTACCGAGGGACGGGCTCGAACCGTCGACCTCTGGATCCACAATCCAGCGCTCTAACCAACTGAGCTACCCCGGCACGGGAGGCGAATGATAGCGAGAGTGGCGCGGAGAGGGAAGAAGCAAGTGCGCCAGACCGCTATCTTTGGGCCAGAACGCACGAGCGCCCCCGCGCATTCTCCTCACGCATGGCCTCAGACGAAGACGTAGGTTTTGGGTGGTTCGGAGGCGTCGGGGGAGTAGGTGGTGTGGGGGAAGCTGCGGACCCGGCCAGCGGCATCGAGTGCGGTGATGGTGAAGGTGCTGCCGCGGCGGTCGAGCAGGCTGGGCGGTGGCGCTTTGGCGGGCCGGACGACGATCCGTCCCCGCTCGATGGCCGCTGCAGCCGCACTCCAGGCGTCCCCCGTCTGCTCGTTCACGATTCTGACATCGTGGAGTCGCGTCGCGGGCGACGCCTGGCCGTTCATGTGAGGCTTGTAGCTCTCCGAAGCTTGGTAAGGGTAGAAGGATGGAAGCAGGGGCGCGGTTCAAAAGGAGACATAGAGCCTCGGAGTTGACGGTTGGCGG
>JAXDJK010000664.1:0-3373 GCA_034665665.1 Acidobacteriota bacterium | reverse complement strand
GGTCTGTCCGCCGATCTTGTTCGTTGCGCCGGCGTAGAACTCGAAGACATTCGCCGCCAGGCCGACTTCATCGCGGGCATCGCGGATCGGTTTGCCAACGTTGCGCGCTTCACTCCGCGCCAGCTCTTCGGCATTCGCGCGGATCAGGTCCGCGAGCTTCAGCAGCAGCCGTCCGCGGTCGCGGGTATTGATGCGGCGCCACTCGCCGCGGTATGCGCGCTCGGCCGCCTGTACGGCGCGATCGACGTCGCCGGCGTCGGCCTGCTCGACCTCCGTCAAGGGCGCGCCGGTCGCGGGCTCGATGAGAGTTGTGAGCATGGCGGGCGAAGCTGCACGCCGCATTCCATGAGCGTCCGGTCAGTCCGGCGCCGGCATCTCGGTGGCCGGCTCGCCCTGCGAGGTGTGCCAGGCGATGGCCGCCAGCACGATCGCGCCGCCGGCGATCGCGAAGGTCGAGGGGCGCTCGCCGAGGAACAGCAGCACCCAGATCGGGTTCGCCACCGGCTCCAGCATCCCCGTGAGCGAGGCCTGCGTGGCCGTCACGTATTTGAGCCCCTTCACGAAGAAGACGTACGCCAGCGCGATCTGGAAGATCCCCAGGAGCAGCAACGTGATCAACGAGCGCGTCGTGAGCGCCAGGTCGTGCATGACGAATGGGAACAGCACCGCCGCCGTGAAGACGTTCCCCCACGTGATCGCCGACTCGGCTGCATCGTGCTCGCGGCGCAGCGCCAGGATCAGCATGGCGAAGAAGACGCTCGACACGAGGGCCATCCCGTTGCCGGCCATGCCGCGCGTCTCGAACTTGCCGACGAAGAACAGCGCCATCCCGGAGAGCGCCACGCCGATCGCGATGGCGTCGCGTGAGCGCATGGCCTCACGCAGCACGAGCGGCGAGAGCAGCAGCACCCAGATCACCCCCGCGTACTGGAGGAAGATCGCGTTCGCCGCGGTGGTCCATTTCGTGGCGATCACGAACGTGGTCAGGCAGGTGCCGTAGGCGAAGATGGCCGCGGCAAAGGCCGGCGTCGACTTCCAGCGCCGCACGCCCCAGACGTTTCGGCCGAAGAGGAGCAGCAGCGCGACGGCCGCGAAGAGGGAGCGGTAGAACGTCACCTTCAGCGCCGAATCGGCCACGCCTTTGATGCCGATGCCGCCCGTCGACCAGAGCAGCGCGGCGACGACGATGGAGAGCAGGCCCCGTTGGCGGTCCGTCACGCGCGGATCATCTATCAACTACGCCGCGGAGTCACCGCGCTTGCGGAAGCGGACGGTGATCGCGTAGCCGAGCAGGCCATTCAGGACCATGATCCCGTTCGTCACGGCGAAGACCCAGTTCTTCAGCAGCAGACTGTAGATCGTGAAGCCGGTGGAGGCGGCCAGCTGACCGATGAACAGCCACGTCGATACGCCCGCGGCCGTTCGATCGCGCCACTGCTTGTGCACCTGTTTGGCGATCGTCAGGATCAGAATCAACGAGCTGGCCCAGCCGATCGCCTCCGTCATCAGTTGGCGATGTAGGAGCCGCGCTCCATCCTCGTGCGGATCTCGCTCTCCGACGGCGGGCAGGTCACGGTCAGCGGTTCTTCCGGCGGCGGCACCACCAGCGCGCACTCGCGCACCAGCTCCGCCAGCATGTCCAGCTCGATCGGTTTGTTCATCGTGGCGGAGATGATCTCCGGGTCGAGGAAGCTGTCGCCGCGCGGATCGCGGACGGCCAGGATGAAGGTGGTGGCCTCGGGGCGCTGCTCGTGGAACTCTTCGAGGAAGAACTGCGCATCGTCGTCGGGCAGTTCCATGTCGACCACGATCAACGCGTAGTCGCACGTCTGGACCTTCTCCAGTGCTTCCCGGGCGGTCGACGCCGTGTCGACTCCCAACGGCTGGTGGCGGAGGACGGTGAAAAGCATGACCCGCAAGGCGTCATGGTTTTCGAGGACAAGGACTCTAGGTTCGGTCTTGTTCATTTGCGCTCAGGCCTCTGATGGGCGAACCTAAATCTCAAAAGCTGTGCCAGCCGGAGGGGTCACCACCGAACGTTCAGTTCGCATCGCCGGGTGTTCCACCCCGCACCAGCGCACGGCCATCACTGTCCGGTGCCGGACAGGACGCGCTCTGCACGCGTCCGGCGACGGAGGTCAGGCACCCGGCCACCGTATCGAGGAGGAGGTCGATGTCGAACGGCTTGTGCATCATGCCGGCGACGATGGTGGTATCGAGGTTCCGCGGCTCCAGCCCTGCCGTCAGGACGAGCACCACCGGCCGCGTCTGCACCGGCTGCAGAGCAAGCGTGTCCAGGACCTCCCAGCCGCTCATGCGCGGCATCATCAGGTCCAGCAGCACCATCGCGTAGAGGCACTCCGCGCACTTTTCCACCGCCTCCACGCCATTGCGCGCCACATCCACTTTGAATCCGCGCCGCCGCAACACGGTAAAGAGCAGCGTGCGGATCGCGTCGTCGTCGTCGACGACGAGAATCCGTTTTTCCATTCGCCACGGTCGAACTGAAAGCGCCTGACGCGGACGGGCCTGCCACAGCCCGCCTGGTCCTCAACCGGCGCTTCCAGGGTCGGCAGGCACACCAGCCGCCTGCCTTCGCTCTGACCTCCAGCCGCATCTCACTGCAAATAACGCGCACGACTGCGGCCCATCTGCTTGATCCCGAGGGAGATCGATGCAAATTCGTCCGTACCTGACGGCGCTCCCTACTTGATCAGTCGCGAGATCGCCCGGAATTCGTCCGTCCCCGAGACGACCGTCAGCTCGAAGAGCGCCATCTCCGTCGAGCTGAGTTTGGCGCCCTCGGCCACCAGGCGCTGCAGGGCGATGTCGCGGTTCTCCGCCGTGCGCGAAGAGACCGCGTCGGCGATGACCGTGACCTCGTAGCCGTCCCCGAGCAGGTCGCCGATGGACTGGTAGACGCAGACGTGCGTCTCCACGCCTGCCACCAGCACCTGGCGCCGGCCCGAGGCTTTTAATCGGGAGCTGAACGCGGCGCACCCGTGCGCGGAGAAGCAGTCCTTCTCAATAGGGTGATAGCCCGACGTCTCTTCGAGCGCCTGACGCAGAGGCGTGACGGTCGGCCCGAGTCCCTTCACGTACTGCTCCGTCACCAGCACCGGCACGCCCAGAACGTGCGCGCCGCGCACGAGGCGTTCGACATTGCGTAGCACGCGCGCGCTGTCATGAATCACCGGCAGCAGCTTCTCCTGGACATCGACGACGAGGAGCACGGCGGAGTTGCGATCGAGGCGCGGCATACCGGCGATCTTAATGCCACTCCGGAATCGCCGAGGGTCTACGCGAAGCGTTTGGACTGCCGGCAGCTTTCTGCCGCTTTTGTACAGCCACGAGCAGTGGAGACGGCACTCGC
>JAXDJK010000663.1:0-11288 GCA_034665665.1 Acidobacteriota bacterium | reverse complement strand
GCCGCGCCCGGCGCCGGCCTCCCGGGCCAGTTGTGCTAGGCTCCGCGCCTTCGGAACATGAGAGAGAACGTTCAGAACGTAGCAGTCATCGGTGCGCAGTGGGGCGATGAGGGGAAAGGCAAGATCGTCGATCTCCTCTGCGAGAGCTTCGAGGTGGTGGCCCGTTACCAGGGCGGCCACAACGCCGGCCATACGGTCAAGTTCGAGGACAAGCATTTCGCCCTCCGCCTGATCCCTTCCGGCATCCTCCACAGCGGCAAGCTCTGCCTCCTCGGCAACGGCATGGTCATCGACCCGAATGCCCTGCTCGATGAGATCGGCAAGCTCCAGGCCGTCGGCGTCAGCATCACCGACGAGAACCTGCGCGTCAGCGACTCGGCGCACTGCATCCTGCCGTACCACAAGGCCCTCGACCTGGCCCGCGAGGAAGCGGCCGGCGTGGCCAAGATCGGCACCACCGGCCGCGGCATCGGGCCGGCGTACGAGGGGAAGGTGGGACGCTACGGCATCCGCATCGCCGACCTCCTCGATCCGGACGTGCTCCGCCAGAAGCTGGAGTTCACCTGCGCCGAGCGCAATGCCGTCCTCAAGGACGTCTACAACCAGCCCACGTTCGATCCGAAAGCACTCTACGAGGAGTATCTCGGCTACGGTGAGATCCTGGCCGGCCGCATCATCAACGGCACGCTCTGGATCAACGAACAGATCCGCGCCGGCAAGAAGGTCATGTTCGAAGGGGCGCAGGGGACGATGCTCGACATCGACCACGGCACATATCCGTTCGTGACCTCCTCGAACACGGTCGTGGGCGGCGTCTGCACCGGTTTGGGCGTCGCGCCGAAGCACATCCACAAGGTGATCGGCGTGGCCAAGGCGTACACGACCCGCGTCGGCGGCGGCGCCTTCCCGACGGAGCTCGACAACGAGCATGGGGAGCACCTCCGCAAGCGCGGCAATGAATTCGGCACCGTCACCGGCCGCCCCCGCCGCACCGGCTGGCTCGACCTCCCGGTCCTGCGCACCGCGTCACTCCTGAATGGACTGGATGAGATCGCGCTGACGAAGCTCGATGTGCTCGACGAGTTCGACGAGATCCAGGTCTGCGTGTCGTACAAGGTCCGCGGCAAGAGCTGGGGCACCTTCCCCGCCTTCGCCGTCGCCCACAACGATTACCAGCCGGAGTACCGCACGTTCAAGGGCTGGCAGACCTCCACCGCCGGCATCACCTCGTACGAAGACCTTCCGCAGGAAGCGAAGGATTACGTGCGCTTCATCGAGGATGAGACCGAGACGGGCGCGGCGATCATTTCGACGGGGCCGCGGCGGGAAGAAACCATCATCCGGTAGAGGCAGTTCCTCGGAGTTAGAAGTTCCTCGGAGTTCCTCGGCGAACGCGATCCTGCCGAGGAACTCCGAGGAACTTTTAACTCCGAGGAACCGGTTTACCGGTCGATCGTCTCGTCCTGCTCCTGATCGGCGGCCACGGCCCGGCGAAGCGCGGCTTCCACCTCACGGGCGGTCATCGACGCATCGAGGCGCAGGCTGCGGACCGGGCCCCAGGCGCCGCGATCGTAGACGGAGAAGCTGAAGTTGTCGGCGGCGGCGTTGTAGATCACCACACGCGTACCCACCACCATCACCTGCGCGTTGCTGTACGCGGTCGCGGCGAAGCGGGGATGCGGCATGCTGCCGCCGGAGCGGCCGATGGGCGTGTAGATGCGCGCCTCGCCCTTCTGCTTCGGGATCAGCTTCACACGCGTGGCGGTGGGCTGGTCGAGCGCGCCGAAGACGACGTCGACGCCATCCGTCGCGGCGGTCAGCGCCAGCAGCGGGAAGGCGTCGTCCGGCGTCAGTCCTTCGCTCGCGCCGACCCGGGTCGAGCCGGCGATGTCGCGGAGGTTGCCGGTGTACGCGGAGAGCCGCTGCGCGCCTTCAAATGCCAGTAGCGCATACCGGGCCACGGGCGCCGAGGTCTGGTCCCACCACACGGCGTGGAGGAACGAGAGCTGCGCACCGGAGTTTTCGTCTTTGGCGTGGGTCATGGCCACGCGAAGCACGGCGCGTCCCGAGACGGCACCATCCGCCTGCGCCACGACGTACTCATCGGACCACGCGCCATCCGTGTCGCGCGAGGTCATCACGATCTCGTCGCCGGCAGCGCTCGCGCGGCGCCAGACCACGAAGACCGTATCGCTGACCCGGTCGTACAGCAGGTGGGCGTCCGAATCGAGCGCCTCCCCTTCGGTGGCCGGGATCACGATCGTCTGGCGCGTCTCGCCGTTGCGGGCGATCAGCGCCAGTGCATTCTGTTCGGCGACCGGCTCGAGGGTGAAGAGTGTGCCGTTCGGCGTGAGGACGGATTCCAGAGGCTGGGCCGCCGCCGCGATGGCGACGAGCAGGATGACGGCAACGAAGAGCAGGCGCGCCTTCATGGTCATCCCTTCCAGTTCACGACCTGGAGGAGGTCGACGCTCATCAGGAGCTCGCGGACGCGCGTGCCGTACTGCGGGTAGAAGCCGGCGACGACGTCGAAGTAGTCCTCGGCCTGTTCGTGACGATCGGTGCGGACCATCAGCTCGCCGAGGAGGTGGTTGGCGTTGCGGGTCTGCCGCGCCACACAGGCCAGATCGAGCGCTTCGTTTCCGTAATACTCGGCTTCCTGAAAGCGGTCGGTCTGCATGTAGCCGAGGCAGAGATCCGCGCAGGCCTCGGCCTTGGCGTACTCGGACGTCAGGTCCGGCAGCGCCGTGTTGATCAGATAGATGCCTTCTTCGAAGTCGTCCATCAGGATCTTCGCGCCACCGAGGTTGCCGATGATGCTGGCCCGCAACGTGGTCGTCGCGGACGTGGACGGCTGCACGTTGCCGAGCACCACGATCGCTTCCTCGAAGGCAGCGCAGGCGTCGGCGAACCGCGAGTCTGACGTGAGCACGATCCCGTAGACATTGAGCACGCTGGCGTACGGCAGCAGCTCGCCGCTCTCTTTGGCCGCGTTGCGGGCCAGCTCGCCATACATCAGGGCGCGCTTGCGGTCTTCCGCTTCGTTGTACCGCCGCATCAGGACGCCCGCGGCCATGAACACATGGCGCGGCGAACGGCGGCGCATGACGATCTGCGGCAACTGCTGGAGCTCGGGGCCTTCCCGGTCGGCGGCGATGAGTGCTTCGGCCTTGCCGATGGTGATCAGCTCCGCGACCTCTTCGTCCTCGGCAACCGCGAGCGCCGCGTCATAAAGACGGATCGCTTCCTCGGTATGGCCCTGCCACATGGCATCGAACGCCTGCTGGCGAAGGGTCAGTGCTTCCTGGTCTCTGGCGGTCGTCATGGGTGAATCGGCACGCATTCTACGTTACAAGTGACGAAGTCGAGCGCAAGTTTATGCGCGAATCTCATTTTTTCGGATTCACGATCCCATCAATGGTGATTTGCGAGACCGGGTGGTACGTCGGCCGGGCCGCGGTGTAGATCTTCCGGGCGAAGGCAACGTCCTCCGGATGGGCCATCAGCTTCTCGTACAGCGGCTTGAGGAACTTCCGCCGTCCCTGGGAGGTGAGGAAGCGCTCGATGGCCGGGTAGGCGCCCTGGTACCGGTCGTCCACTGCTTTGCCGAGCCAGGCCGAAAGGACCTCGGTATTGCCGCTGTCGCTGAAGTGGAAGGTGCGGTCGAGCTCCGCCATCCGCTCCGCTGTCAGCTTGGGCAGCGACTGGATGAAGTGCTCGCGCTCGTGGGACGACCAGCCCTCCATCTTGATCGACGTGGCCGCCGCACCCTCGCCGTACGCCTTGGCCTGCGCTTCAACCTTGGCGAAGGCCTCGGAATGCGGCACCGGCGTGCTCTTCGGCAGGCCCGGTCCGTTGATCCAGTCGTTGATGTTTTCCTTCTGCGCGGCCTCCGGCAGGTTGGCGCGAAGGTAGTCGATGAACCGGGCCGTATCCATCGATTGGAAGGCGTGGGAGTCGAAGTACTGGCGCAGGAAGCGGTCGAAGGCCTCCCGGCCCACGGCCTCTTCGAGCCGGCGCAGGAAGAGCGCGCCCTTCTCGTAGACGATGCCGGGCGCGTCATCCGGATCGCGGCCGGTCAGATCGATATAAAGGTGCTGGTCGCCCGGCGGGAGCGTCGCCAGCTCTTCTTTCACCTCGGTCAGACCGAGCCCCCAGAGCATCTCGGAGTATTCGCGGCCGTACAGCTTCTCGCTGATGCGGTGCTCGAAATAGGTGGTGAAGCCTTCGTTGAGCCAGAAGTCGTTCCAGGTGGCGTTGGTGACCAGGTTGCCGGACCAGGAGTGCGCCAGTTCGTGCGCGATGAGCGAGACCAGCGACTTGTCGCCGGCAATGATGGTCGGGGTGAGGAAGGTCAGCCGCGGGTTTTCCATCCCGCCGTACGGGAAGCTCGGCGGGAGCACCAGCACGTCATACCGGCCCCACCGGTAGGGGCCATACAACTCCTCGGCGGCAGTCATCATCTTCGGCAGGTCGGTGAACTCGGCGTGCGCGGCCTCGATCACCGAGGGCTCGGCGTACACGCCGCTGCGGCCATCGAACGGCCGGTAGGCCATGTCGCCTACCGCCAGCGCCAGGAGATACGACGGGATCGGATTGGTCATCCGGAAGTGGTACACGCCGTCCGCGTTCTTCGCCTGGGGGTTCTCGGCGCTCATCACGGCCAGGAGCTCCTTCGGCACGTGGATGGTCGCTTCATAGGTGAAACGGACGCTGGGCGAGTCCTGGATCGGAACCCACGTGCGCGCCAGGATGGCCTCCGACTGCGAGAGGAGGAACGGATGCTTCTTCCCCGCCGTCATGGACGGCTCGAGCCACTGCAGCGCGCCCGCGCTGGGGCTGGAGGAGTATTCGATGGTCACGCCGTTAGTGTCGGCTGCGAGCGGGATCTCCAGCGCGCTGCCGAGGATGGGCTGGGCCGGCTTCAACGTGTACTTGGCCTCCGCACCACCCGGCTGCAGCGTCACCTTGCGGATGTCGAGATCGCGCGTGTCGAGGATGAGCGTAGACGCCCCCGCATCATTTTTCTTGATGCGCAGCGCCGCCGTCCCGCTGAGCTGCTTCTTCGCAAAGTCGACGTTCAGGTCGAGCGCCAGGTGCTCGACCACCACCTGATCGGGCCGCCCATACGAATGCGGATCGCGCGATGCCGCCGTATGCGCCGGCGGCGCCGGCTTCGGCGCGACGGTGTTCGTCGATGGCGCCTGCTGCTCATTCGTGCAGCCCGCCGCGAGAAGAAGGAGCAGGGAAACGGAAGCTCGTCGCATGGTCGCCGCGAAATTTAGCACGGGCGCCCGAACGCATCCGTCACAGACCTGTCATCGCCTTCTCCGTCCCACTCTGAGTCTCTGTGTCTCTGTGGTGAGTCCCCCGTCGTCACCCCGTCACGAAAGCACGGGGGACTCACCACAGAGACACAGAGACTCAGAGTGGGACGGAGAAAGTTTTTTTAAGAGTCGTTACCGCTGGATCGCGTAACTGACCTTGAAGAACAGGCTCCTCCCCGACTGCTCCAGCCGGTTGAGCGGCGTGAGCACGCGGTCATCGCCGTAGCCGACGAAGAGCACCGTCTGCCAGTTCAGCTTGTAGCTGTACAGCACCGACCCGAGGAAGTTTCCGCTGTGCCGGTCGACACCGGGGAACGTGTAGTTCGAAGGATCCGCCTCCGTGGTCACGTACTGGCCGATCACGCGCACGAGCGACTTGTTCGAGAAACTGTACTGCGCCCGGATGCGCTGCACGTCCGCGGTGTAGAGCCGCCCGGCGTCCACATCCAGCCATTCGCGGACGAGCGTCAGCTGCAGATCGAGGCGGTCGTGCGGGCGCATGGTGGCGTTCGCGGAGAGGAAGCCGCCCTCGCCCACGCGGCTGTTCTCGAAGTCGATCGAATCCCCGTAGCGAGCCTCGAACGAGATGCGCGGCAGGCGGCGGTTCGGATCGATCTGCACGAAGACGTTCGCGTACGACTGCTCGAACAGCTCGTTGCCGACCCGGATCTGCTCCTGCGGCCGTACGCCGACGAAGAAGTTCAGGTTCTTCACGCCGACGCCTTCCACGCCGAGAGAAGCCGTGCGTGAGACCGTGTCATTGTCATCGTCGTTCGTCTGCGTGACGTAGAGGCTCGGCCGCACGAACCGGAAGATCTTGCTGTGCTCCGGGTAGAAGCGCAGGCCCACCTGCCCCTCCACCTGCCGGTAGCCTACCTGCGGGATGAACCCGAGGTCCGCGCGGAAGGCGTCGCTGACATCGTTCACCGAGACGAACGTGTCGTACTTGCGGCGGTTCCGGCGCCAGTTCGCCGACAACGCGTGGCCGGTCGCGCTCTCGCCGTTCCAGGCGGAGGACAGATCCAGCCGATCGGGATTCTCGGTATCGCTATAGAGGAACTGCGCACTGACCGCATCACCCTCGGTGGGCCGCCACTGCACGTCGGGGCCGAGCACCCGGTTGTGCCCTCCCCCTTCGTACTGACGCTCCGTGTAGACGCCGCCGATGAACGACGTGCCGAGGTCGTGACGCACGCGGGCGATGGCATTGAGCGACTTGAAATCCTGCAGCGCGAAGCCGGAGCCCAGCGCGCCGGGGATGATGGTCAGCCCGCCCCCTTTGTCCTCCGTCACCAGCAGCGTGTACGCCGTGCCGCCAAGCTTTCCGGTGCCGCGCACGCCCCAGCTGGGCGAGGTGATGGTGCGGGTGTACAGCACCTGCATCGGCGTGTCGAAGAGGTCGAAGCCTTCCAGGAAGAACGGCCGCTTCTCCGGGAAGAAGACCGCGAAGCGGCGGTTCACCGTCACCTGGGCCACATCCGCTTCGACCTGCGAAAAGTCGGGATTGAGGGTCAGGTCGACGGCGTTGTCGGCGCTCGGATTCCACTTCACGTCCACGCCGGCATCAAAGTCGGCGTCGCCATTCTCGAGCGACGAGCCGAGGCCCGCGCCCGCCTTCGGGGCGGCCTGCTGCTGCGCGGTGATGTACGGCGCGGCCACGAGGTGCCCGGCTTTCGGCAGGTCGTTCAGATTGACGATGGGGTGGGTGCGGCAGACCAGGCAATTCGTGCCGCGGGGGATCGGTGCGCTGTGGAAGGCGTAGCGGTAGTCGCGCGGGTAGTTGCGCCACACCAGGATGTTCCAGGTCTTCGCCTTCGTGCTGTCGTAGCGCAGCGAGGAGAAGGGGATGCGGTACTCCGCGCTCCAGCCGAAGGACTCGATCTTCGCGGCCGTGTCGTAGAAAAAATCCGGCGCGAAATCTTCGCTGCCGTTGGCGTCATTGAAGATGGCATCGCCCTGCACGCCGCGCGGATTCACCCGCAGTTCGACCGCGGAGCGGCGGTCGTTGCGCGTATCGAGGAAGACGGCGATGTTGTCGTCCGTCCCGATCACCGCGTCCCGATCGACATACGGCGCGCGGATCTTGGACGGCTCCGGATCCTCGGCACGAACGCCGATGTAGAAGTAACGGTCGTCGTACGTGAGATAGACGATGGTCTTGACCTTGGCCGGGATGTTGTCGGCGGGGGAGGTTTCGTAGAACTTGTCGATGACCGTGGCGCCCTGCCATGCGGCGTCGGAGAGGTCGCCATCGAGAGTGATGGCCGCGGTGGTCTTCTTCAACTCGATGGGAGCGGGCAAGTCGGCCGGGGGCGGTGTGGCGGGTGTCTGGGCGCCGGCCGTGAAGGCCGACAACAACAATCCAAGCGTGGCAAAACCGCGTCGCAGCATCGAATCCCTCCGTTTGTACGAAGCAATACGTAGATCAATGCCGGGAGTTGCAGAAAAGTGACCTGCCTACCGTAGATAGGGCGCCACGTTGCCGGCGATGACCCGGAGCTCGTCGTCCGTCAGCGGCACGGTGGTCCGGAAGATCATCCACGACTGCCGCGGCAACGGAGGTCCCAGGTCTGTGCCGAAGAGGACACGCTTCGTGCCGACCTGGCGGATGCGTTTCGCGAACGTCTGCAGCACGGCCTCGGACTGCTGGTCCGCCACCGTGGCCACATCGAAGTAGAGGTTCTTCGTGCGCCGGTCGTGCCTCGCGATGGCATCAGCGTAGACGCCCAACGCTTCGTCCGTATATCCCGGCCCGCCGCCCGCGAAGTGGGCGATCTGCACCGTCACGTCCGGCGCCTCGGGCAGCAGCCGCTCGAGAAAGATCTTCGCGTCCTCCGCGCCATACCGTGTATCGCTCGTCCAGAGGTGCGCCACGATGGCCAGCTTGTGCTCGTTCGCGGCCCGGAACACCCGCCGCAGCGTCTCCACATGCTCAGGATTGCGGACGTCCACCCCCGAGTTGCCGAAGTGCAGCTTGATCCCCCGCACCTGCGGCATCGCCGCGCAGCGCTCCAGCTCCGCGATGGCGTAGTCCTTCAGCGGATTGAAGCTGCAGAGCGCGTACAACCGCCCGGGGTACTGCGCCACCTGGCCCACCACCCAGTCGTTCTCCGCCCGGACCTTCTCGTACTCATGCTCCACCGGCGGCCGGAGCGGACTGCCGAACCAGTACGCCGTCGACAGCACGGCCGCCTTCCGGATGCCGGCCGCGTCCAACTCCCCGATCCGCTGCTCGGCCGTGATCACGTCCCGCATCGGCGGGCCCGGAAACGCCGGCGTCTCCGCCGCGATGCGCCACACGCCGTCCCCACCCTTGACCAGCGACCACTGCACGTGCCCAAAATGCTTCGCCGCCTCCCCCTCCCCGCGGGTGAAGTAGGCCGCGATGTAGGCGCCGTTCCCGGTCACCCCGAACGCGACCGGCGTGACCGTATACGGCCGCGCGAACTGCGTGCTCACGTAGTCCGCCACCTCGTCGCGTCCGCGCAGCCAGTTCGGATCCCAGCGGTCCAGGAACACCGCGTCCTCCGTATACAGCGCCGCCAGCGGCCCCTTCTCATTCCAGTGCGCCACCCGCTCCCGCACCAGCGCCGCCAACTCCTCCGGCAACACCACCGCCGCCAACTTCGTCCCCCCCGCCATGGGCGCCGTGACAGGACTGAGTAGATGCTGATGATGGTCCGCCACCGGCAGGATCGACCCGCCATCCCGATGCGCACACCCCGCCACCGTAATCAGCATCCCGGCCACACGCATCAACCCCAGCAGTTTGCTCATGGCGAGCGATACTACGACAGCCTTCGTATTTGTCAACCATCGCCGCTTTGACGAGGTACGAGCACCCGGATTCCGGTCGCATCGTTGGCTGAGGACCAACATCATAGCGGCCAGAGGGCACCCTTTCGACCGTCTTGCCGGCGATAAGGCCCTGAACCGGAACGGTGACTCACTCCTTGCGCTTGGGAGACGCTTGAGAAGACTCTTCTTTCATGACTTCTGCGGTGTACCGTGCGGCATCGAGAAAGTAGCTAAGCTGACGAAGTACTGACCGCCCCGCAGTCTTTCCTGCCGTGCTCGTTGGCTCAACAAAATCTTCGCTCTCGTGCCACGTGTCAACGTAGACCGTCTCGGTCCGCTTGCCGCGGCGAATCATGACATCCTCGGAGAGAGCGAGGTATGTGCGGAAGGCTACGAATTCGGGACATCCCGGCAACTGCTGATAGGTGACTCGAACGTACAGCGTCACTGGAGCAGTTTGTTCAACTGCGATCCCAGCTTTTTCGAGTGCATTTCGGATGTCCGCTTCAAGCGCCTCCGCATCGAGACCCGCCAGATTCTCGGGACTCAAGTTTAGAGCTATCGTTTTCACGCCAACGAGCTCCGGGTGAATGGTTCGCGCCGATTTCCCTAAGACGGGGAGAGCGGTCGCAAGGAGCACGGCAGCTATGGACAGTAATCTCATTTGCATAGGTGGTCGCTTTCTGCCAAGAGGCTGTAGATTCGTATCATGGTCATTCGCAAGCCGAGACCTGACAACGGAGTGTTTCCGGCGTCAGCTCGTACGGCGCTTGCCGAAGGAAGCGATCAATCGACCGCCGCAACTGCTCGCGGGGCATTCCTCCCTTCAGCGTGAGGCCGTTGTAATGAAGCGTTATATTGTTTGTGCGCGCGTACGCCCCAGAGACCATGTATGCATTCATTTCCGTCTGGTAGAGCCGCAGGTTCAGGTTCGGATCATAGATACCGTGTTGCAATGCACCGACGTACGTCTGAGCATTTCGCACATGCTCACCTTCGTGCACTGTTGCAACCCCCAAGTCCGATCCCGTGAGTCCCGACCTGATTCGTACGTCGTACTTCGCAGATACCCGTTCCCCGTTCACGAGCGCCGCCTTTGTGTCACCGTTGAACGTACCGAGTTCGTCCCCGGCAGCGAAAGCCACTGTGACGCCATTCTTCTCGCCGAGGTTACCGTATGCGGCTGCAGCGTTCCGTACGCTCTCATCGCTGCTTTCCAACTGCTCACGCCTCGATCTTTCGAATGCGTCCCGATCCGCCAGGCATTGACTGTCGCGGCCGGTGCACGCCCCGAACACATACATCCCGGTTGGGTCCGTGAACATTAGTGGACTATTCAATGCGTACGCGTACCGATTCCATGATTGTGGATTTTGACGGGCGGCACTCATGATTGGATCAACCGACAGAAACCGCCCCACCCCCGCCCGGTAATAGCGGGCGTGCATGTAGTCGGGCAGGTCGGCGGTGCCGCCAGCGAGGTTGGCGGTGTCGCGTTCGTGACTGGTGAACTGGAGAGCGCCGCCGTTGGTGGTGCCGCCGGTGCCGAAGGGGGCGAAGTCCTGGTAGCCGGCTAGCGATCCGGTGGTGTCGGTGAGGATGCGGGGGGAGCCGAGGTGGTCGAGGCCGTAGTGGCGGGTGCCGGCGGAGGTGCGGCTGGCCAGGAGGGAGCCGCCGCGCCAGAAGGTCTCTTCTTTCACGGTGAAGGCGCGGGTGCCGCTGGTGTAGTCGTCCTGGAAGATGCGCAGGACGCGGTTGTCCATGCTGCGCAGGGTCCAGTTGACGCGGTTGCGGAAGGTGCCGCTGACGTTCACGCGCTCCACGGCGGCGATGCGCTCGTCCTGCGGGGTGTAGAGGTAGCGGAACTGGCGCGCGCCGATGTTCGTGCCGGTGGTGGCGTTGAGGGCGTCGTAGGTGTAGGTGGCGATGCCGTCGGTGAGGACGTTGCCGGCCGCGTCATAGGTGTATGCGGCGATGTGGTTGGTGGTGCCGGAGATGGCCGGGCTGGTGGTGTTGCCGAAGTTGTCGTAGGCGCGCGTGCCGGAGCCGGAGGGGCCGGACCAGGCGGTCAGGCGGTTGAAGTTGTCGTACTGATAGGCATTACCGCCGATCTGCTTGATGTTGCCGGCGCCGTCGTAGGCGTACGCGCCGGTGGACCACTGC
>JAXDJK010000662.1:0-3186 GCA_034665665.1 Acidobacteriota bacterium | reverse complement strand
TCCCGGCGCGGAGCTCTTCGACAGCGCTCATCGGTTACGCCACCTTGATGGTGTCTTCGCCCTTCTGCCAGTTGCACGGGCAGAGCTCGTCGGACTGCAGGGCGTCGAGCGTGCGAAGCACTTCATTGATGTTGCGGCCGACCGAGAGGTCGTAGGCGCTGACGGCGCGGATGATGCCGCTCGGGTCGACCACGAAGGTCACGCGCAGCGCGGCGCCGGCATCCTTGTGGATGATGCCGAGCTCACTGGCGAACGTCGGCGTGATGTGCACGAGCGGCGTCGGCAGGTCGGCCAGATCGGCGTGGTTGTTGCGCCAGGCCAGGTGGGAGAACTCGTTGTCGGTGGAACCGCCGATCACCACGGCATCGCGGTCGGCGAAGTCCTGCGTGTGCTTGCCGAACTCGACGATCTCGGTGGGGCAGATGAAGGTGAAGTCCTTCGGGTAGGCGTAGAAGACGATCCACTTGCCGGCGAAGTCCTGGTTCGAGACCTGGCGGAACTCCTTGCCCTTCTCGCGGCCGACGTTTGCATTGAGCTGGAACTGCGGAAACTTGTCACCAACGGTCAACATCTTTACTGATTCTCCTTTGTCGATTTGCGGCGGCCTGAGGCCGCCATGGGGTTGCTGGTTTTCGGGGATGCCTTCTTCACGCCGCGCATGACCACCATGTAGTCGTGGACCTCGAAGCCGCGCAGCGATTCGATGTTGCAGACCTGGACGTTCTCCCACGGGACGTCGTGGATGGCGCCGCTCTCTTCGTCGATGAAGTGATGATGGGTCTCGGTCCTCGGATCGAACACGACGCTGTCCTCGGCGATGGTCAGGCGCCGCAGCAGTCCCTTCTCCACGAACAGGTTGAGCGAGTTGTAGACGGTGGCGCGGGAGATCCAGGGGAAGCGGTCCCGGACGCGCTTCCAGACGATGTCGGCCGAGGGGTGCTCGGCCGTGTGCAGGACGAACTCGGCCACGGCCACGCGCTGGGCGGAGGGCTGGATGCCATGGTCATTGAGGACTTCGGCAGGGGTCTGTTTCGACGCCATCGAACATTAGACTACGTCTAAAGCGAGATGCTGTCAAGGGGCGATGGCGAGGAGCCATTGCCTGGCTCCTTCAGATCCCGCTCGGGTAGGTCTCGGGCGGCTCGGCGGAGTGCCAGGGGCCGCCGCGGTCGAGCGGCTCGACGGCGCGCGTGTCATCGAAGTGGATCATGGCGTCGAACTGCTTCGGGAGCTGGGCGTGGAAGTAATGGCTGAGGCGCTCGGTGTCGGGACGGTAGATGACACCGATGGCGCGCTGAAGCCGCGGTCCCATGAGCTCCTCGGCGGCGGCGCCGTCACCGTCGCGGAAGGTGAGGTAGTAAGGAGTGCTGGAGACCTGATGGAGCACTTCCTCGTAGCTGCCGCGAAGGCCCGGGTTCACCCGCTTCCGCCGCGCAGGCTCGTCCCAGTCGTCGGACGCGGTGACGGTGCCGGTGTAGGTGCTGAAGCCGATCAGCACGGCATCGCGCCCGTAGCGCTCGCGCACGAGCTGGCCGACGTTCAACTCACCGCGGGCAGCCATCTCCGTGGCCCGGGCATCGCCGAGGTGGGAGTTGTGCTCCCAGACCACCAGCTTGGAGGGACGGCCGGGACGGGCGAGGTGCGCGACGAGCGCGTCGATGGTCTCGGCCATGTACGCGTCACGAAGGTTCCATGACGAGGCCCGGCTGCCAAACATGGAGCGGTAGTACTCCTCGGCATTCTTGACGAGCCGGGCGTTCTGCTCGGCATAGAAGAACTCGTCGCGCGGGATGTGGCCGTCGCGCCCGGAGAGCTCGGCAGCGCGCCGGCGGAGCTCCGTCAACTGGCTGACTACTTCGTCCTGACAGGTCTGGGAGGCGCCGAACGCGGCCGCGTAGCCGTAGGCCTGGGCTTCTTCGCCGTAATGGTCGAAGCAGGCGTAGCGCCGCCGGGCCCGCACCGCGGCCTCGGGGTCGACCTGTTCGAGGTAGCGGATGACCTCTTCGATGGAGGAGTAGAGGGAGTAGAGGTCGACGCCGTAGAAGCCGGCTTTGGCGTCGTTGCGGGCGACGGCGTCGTTGTAGCCGCGCAGCCAGCCGCAGAAGTCGAGTACGTCGGCGTTGCGCCACATCCAGGTGGGGTAGCGGGACTGGAAGCCGGCCAGTGCTTCCTCGGCGTCGGCGTCATCAGTGCTGCCACGAACCCAGCGGTTGACGCGGTAGGCATCGGGCCAATCCGCCTCGACGGCCACGGCCTGGAAGCCTTTCTCTTCAATGAGGCGGCGGGTGATGGCGGCACGCTCGCGGTAGAACTCGTGCGTGCCGTGCGACGCTTCGCCGATGAGGACGATCGGGGCGTCGCCGATGAGCTCGAGCAACGGGTCATAGTCGGAGGCGTCGCCGGCGACGGGATGGCTCGATCGGCGGATGGCGTCGAGGTTCATGCGATGCCGTCCACGAGCTCGGGCGGCATGGGGGAACGGAAGCGAAGCCGTGTGGTGCGGCCGTCGCGCGACTCGATGTCCACCCCTTCATCGACGCCGCCCTGCTGGTCGAGATGGACGCGGAGGGGGTTGGAAATGACGATGCGCCGGTGGTCGTGCATGTCGCGGCCGACGGTGATGACGATCTCATCGTCGCGGGCGATGATGCCTTCGAGTGGCAGGGCCAGGACGTTGCCGACGGTGACGAGCCAGGCGTCGTGCTGCAGGGTGAAGGACTCGAAAAAGGATGGCCAGTCGGCGCGCTCGATTTCTCTCCGCATGACCTCTTCGTGGTCTGCAAACGGCGTGCGCTTTGCTCTTACAGAGGGCGGAGGATTACTGATGAGAGACGACCAGCGAGGTCCGGACGAGAAGGCCGGATCGCAGGACCGGAAGACCCGTGTGGACGGCAATCGTGTGATCCATACGGTGAAGGGCAGCCTGTACCACGGCGATCAGTACGAGCCGCCGCGCGGGCTGACGAACGAGCAGTACGAGAGCCAGCGCACGGGGGCGAAGCTCGACGAGCGCCAGACCCGCGAGGCCGCACATGATGGGCTGGATGGGAAGCAACAGATCGAGCGGCTGGACGGTACGGATGAAGTAACCGACACGCGCAAGGGCGGCCGCCGCCCGAGCGATTCCTGACGCAGTCACAAAAGGTGCGGCGATTGCGCAAACGTTCGTGGGCGCCATAGCCCCTA
>JAXDJK010000661.1:0-2503 GCA_034665665.1 Acidobacteriota bacterium | reverse complement strand
CGCAGTTCGGCGCGTTCTTCTACAACATCGTCGCTCCGCGCGGCGAGTCGTACATGCTCTACGCGATCTCCGGCGTGCCGCGCGAGGCCTTCTCGAAGTTCCCCATGCCGCGGAACACCGACATCTTCGCGCCGACCTTCGCCGGCACGGCCATCGTCCGCAGCGCCGACATCCGCCGAGACCCCAATTACGGGAAGAACTCGCCGTATTACGGCATGCCGGCCGGCCACCTGCCGGTGGTGAGCTATCTGGCCGTGCCGGTGATCTCCCGGACCGGCGAAGTCCTCGGCGGCCTGTTCTTCGGCCACGCCGATGTGGGGATCTTCACCGAGAACGAGGAACAGGTGGCGGTGGCGCTGGCCGCACAGGCCTCCATCGGCATCGACAACGCCCGCCTGTACACCGCGCTCGAGCAGGAGCGCGAGCAACTGGTGCGCAACGAGGCGCGGTATCGCTCGCTCGTGCTGGCCCGCCCGGTCATGCAGGCCATCTGGGTCACGAACGCGGCCGGCGAAGTGATCGACGATCTGCCGGCCTGGCGCGAGCTGACAGGTCAGACCGTCGAGGAGGTCCGGAACAGCGGCTGGGCCGAGCCCATTCACCCCGACGACCGCGCCGGACTGGCCGTCTCCTGGAAGCAGGCCATCGCCAGCGAGACCACGTTCGGCCACGAGTTCCGCATGCGCCTGCGCGATGGCTCGTATCGCTGGTTCCGCACCACCGGCGTGCCGATCCTCGAGCGCGGCGAGATTACGGAATGGGTCGGTACCACGATCGACATTCACGACCAGTGGCTCGCCAAGCAGGGCGCGGAGCTGCTGGTGAACGCGAGCGAGGTGCTGGGCTCCTCGCTCGAATACGAGACCACGCTCCGCAACGCCGCCAAGCTGGTGGTGCCGGAGCTGGCCGACTGGTGCGCCATCGATCTCGTTGACGAGGAGCGGGGCAACGTGCGCCGCGTCACGGTCGTACACGTCGATCCGGCCAAGGTGGAGCTCGCGCACGCCATGCGTCAGCGTTACCCGCCCGATCCCGCCACCGACACGGTTCTCCGGGTGATCCGCAGCGGCGTCTCCGAGATGATGACCCACATCCCGGACGAGCTGATCACACGCGGGGCGCGCGATGCCGAGCACGAGGCCGTCATCCGCGAGCTGAAGATCATGTCCTTCATGGTCGTGCCGCTGCGCGCGCGAGGGCGTGCCCTCGGCGCGATGACGCTGGTCTCCTCGGAATCGATGCGACGCTTCACGGACGGCGACCTCCGCCTGGCCGAGGAGTTCGCCCGCCGCGCCTCGCTCAGCATCGACAACGCCCGGCTCTACCGCGATGCGCAAGCCGCCAACCGCGCCAAGGACGAGTTCCTGGCCACGCTCTCCCACGAGCTGCGCACGCCGATGACCGCCGTGATCGGCTGGGCACGCATGCTCAAGATGGGCCTCGATCCGGAGGATGCGGTGGAAGCGGTCGACGCCATCGAGAAGAGCGCCGCCGTGCAGGCCCAGCTCATCGAGGACATCCTGGACATGTCCCGCATCATGGCCGGCAAGCTCCACATCGAGCCGCGGCCCGTCGATCTGCGCACGGTGACGAACCATGCCCTGGCGGCCGTGCATCCGACGGCGGCAGCCAAAGGCGTCGAGCTGCTGACGAGCTTCACGCCGTCGCCGGCCTCGGTCATGGGCGACGACGCGCGCATCCAGCAGGTCGTCTGGAACCTGCTGACCAACTCCATCAAGTTCACGCCCGCCGGAGGCCGCGTGGAAGTACGCATCGAAGCGGCCGGCGACGTGGTCCGCCTTTCGGTGCGCGATACCGGCGAGGGCATCGATCCGTCGTTTCTCCCCTCGGTCTTCGAGCCGTTCCGCCAGCAGGACAGCTCCACCACCCGCGTGCACGGTGGGATCGGTCTCGGCCTGGCCATCGTCCGCCGCCTGGTCGACCTGCACGGCGGTGTGATCCGTGTCGCCAGCGAGGGGAAAGGCCAGGGCGCGATGTTCGTCGTCGAGCTCCCCCGCATCGAGTCCGCGGCGGCGCCCGAACAACAGACGGCGCCCGCGCCGGAGCCGATCCCGCTCGACGGCGTGACGGTGTTGGTGATCGACGACCAGGAGGAGACCCGCGACGTCCTGAGCGCCATCCTGCGCCGGTATGGCGCGCAGGTGCAGACCGTGGCGTCGGTGCAGGAAGCCCTGGCGGCGGTGGCGGAGCGTCGATTCAACGTCATCCTCTCGGACATCGCCATGCCGGACGAAGACGGCTACGCTTTCCTCCGCCAGCTCCGTGCCCTCGACTCCCCCGCCGCAAAGACCCCCGTCATCGCCGCCACGGCCTTCGGCCGCAGCGAAGAACGCCAGAACGCCCTCCGCAGCGGCTTCGACGCGTATCTGCAGAAGCCCATCGAGCCGGCCGTCCTCAGCGCGATCATCCGCGACCTCGCCAGCCGCGGCGAGTAGGTACCCGCTTGTCATCCCGAGCGTGGGGGGGGGGGGGGGGGGGGGGG
>JAXDJK010000660.1:0-4941 GCA_034665665.1 Acidobacteriota bacterium | reverse complement strand
GGTTCCAGCTCCGGACGTACGCCGAGGTCGAGGCCGAGCAGCTCGAGAGTCCGCAGGATCACCGGATTCCGCCCGCGGAGCATCGAGCCGTCATCGATCTTCAGCGCGATTCCGACGGCCTCATCATCGGTGAGGCGGAGCCGCTCGGTCAATTCCGCCGCGAGCGAGGGCGCCAGCGCCATCGCGTACAGCCCTTCCGCCCCCTCCTTCGCCAGCAGTTCGCCGTCGAAGGCCGCCAGGAGCGGGGTGGTCATGCTCCACGACCCCGCCACGTACCGCGGAAAGCCGGTCATGGCGTCGATGATCCGTCCGGCGCTCTCGCCGTAACGCTCCAGCGCGCCGGCGGTGTCGTGGCGCGTGGCCATCAGCCGCGCATAGGCGAGGGCGGTGCGGTAGAGCGTCAGAAAGTACGCCGGCACGCCGCAGCCGTCGGTGGCCGTGGGGATCTCCTCCGGCGTCAGGCCGGCGAAGTCGGCGAGCGTGGTGTGCATGAGCGTCTGCAGCGGATGTGCGGCGTCGATGTAGCCCACGCCCGGGACGTCCATGACCTGCGTGGCCAGGAGCATCCCGGCGTGCTTGCCGGAGCAGTTGTTGTGGAGCGGCGAGGGCTCTTCGCCCGCGGCGCGCAGCTCGG
The DNA here is from genome assembly GCA_034665665.1 of Acidobacteriota bacterium. Classification (GTDB taxonomy): domain Bacteria; phylum Acidobacteriota; class Thermoanaerobaculia; order Gp7-AA8; family Gp7-AA8; genus DASWOB01. The sequence continues at coordinate 4,307 of JAXDJK010000660.1, read as the reverse complement.
CGGTCGTCTTCTCGTCGTACGGAAAGTGCGCGCCGCAGAGGAGGTCGCTTTCGTCGAGCTCACCTTTGCGCAACAGCGCGGCCGCAGTGGCCACGTGCAGCGGCTCGCCGCCGTGCGAAGCGCAGGTGAGGGCGATCTCTTCCGGGGTGAGGTCGTACTCGTCGACGCCTCCGTATTCGAGGAGAGGGATGGCCTGAAACGGTTTCGCCGACGAGCGGAGGCAGGTACGCAGCCCCGGATCGCCGGCGAAGGCCAGCAGCCGGCCGCGTGCATCGACGACCGCGATCGAACCGGTATGGAACGACTCCGCGTGCGCGCCGCGGTAGACGGTGGCCAGCCTCACTCCGGCAACTTTAGCCTTGAGCGGCTGCCGGAGTCGACTCCGCCGCGATCGCTTCCTCTTCCGCGCTGTAGATCTTGAAGACGGCGTCGAGCTTGGCGAGCTTGAGCAGTTTCTGGATACGCTCGGACGGGTTGACGAGGATGAGCTTGCGGTTCTGACCCGAGAACTTGCCGAGGTAGCCCACCAGCTCACCGATGCCGGTCGAATCGATGTAATCGATCTTGGTGAAGTCGATGATGACGTTGGTGCTCTCGTTCTTCAGGACGTTCTCCAGCGCCGACGAAAAGAACTCCGCGCTCTCCCCCAGTTTGATCAACCCCTCCACATAGAGAATCGTGAAGTTTTCGAGATGCTTTTTTTCTACGATCACGCCTGCCTCCGAGAACCGAATCATAGTGCGTCTAGCAAATCGATTGCCATGAACCGCTCTCAGCCTTCGGAGGTTCTGTCATCCCGAGCGTCGAGCGAGGGACCTCGCGGGTGGGGCACGATGCCTGTGGCGCTCGCACCGCGCCCCACCCACACAGGTCCCTCGCTACGCTCGGGATGACAAGCTTGTGCGTAGCGCGACGACGGCGTTCATTCCGCCGAACCCGAACGAGTTCGAGAGGAACGTCGTGGCGCTCGTCTCGCGGCCGGCGTTCGGCACGTAGTCCAGATCGCACGCGGGATCGGGCGTTTCGAGATTGATGGTGGGCGGGAGGAAGCCCTCGCGCAGCGCGATCAGTGAGCAGGCGATCTCCAGCGCCCCGGAGGCGCCCATGGCGTGGCCGTGGAGCGACTTCGTCGAGCTGACGGCCAGCCGGTCCGCGTCGCCGCCGAAGACGGCGCGGATGGCGGCGGTCTCGGTGGCGTCGTTGACGCGGGTGCCGGTGCCGTGGGCGTTGATGTACTCCACGTCTGCCGGATTCAATCGACCGTCGCGCAGCGCCTGGCGCATGGCCCGCGCGGCGCCGTCGGAAGAGGGATCGGTGATGTGGCCGGCGTCGCTGGTGGCGCCGAAGCCGAGCACCTCGCCGAGGATCGTCGCGCCGCGCTGCTGGGCGTTCTCCAGCGATTCGATCAGCAGCACGGCCGCGCCCTCGGCTAGCACCAGCCCCCTCCGGTCGGCGCTGAACGGGCGGCAGGCCGCTTCCGGATGATCGTTGTCGATGGCCAGCACCCGCAGTGCTTCCCACGCCTTGATGATGCCGACGGACAACGGGGCATCGGCGCCGCCCGCATAAACGGCGTCGGCCTGACCGGCCCGGATAGCCTGCATGGCCAGGCCGATGGCGTGCGCGCTGGAGGCGCAAGCCGAGACGACGGAGTAGGAAATGCCCTTGGCGTGCAGCTTCGTCGAAACCGCCGCCGAGGCGGCGTTGTACATACAGCTGGGTATGGCCATCGGCGGCACGCGGCCCTTCTCGGCATAAAGGCGGCGGTAGCTGTCGTCCAGCGTCTCGCAGCCGCCCAGCCCCGTGCCGATCAGTACGCCCACGCGCTCGGGATCGAGGCCCAGCTCGCCCCCCTCGGCAGCGGCTTCTTCGGCGGCAATCAAGGCAAATCGCGTGAAGCGATCGTGCCCTTTGTGCTGCCCCTCGTGCACCTCGGGCGGCACCTGTCCGGCGATCCGGCAGTTGAGCAGCGACGTATCGACACCGGTGATGGCCCGCACGCCACTGCGCCCCGCACGCAGCGCCTCGGCCGCCGCGGCTTTGCCGCCGCCGAAGGGGGAGACGATGCCTAGCCCCGTGATGACGACGCGGATCACGAAGCCTTCGGGAGGAGGTCGTCGACGACGTCGATCATGTCGCCGAGGGTGCGCAGCGCGCGAGAACGGTCATCGGGAATCGAGATCCCGAACTGTTCCTCGATGGCGAAGAGGATGGTCAGGGAGTCGAGCGAATCGATCCCGGCCTCGGCCAGCAGCGTCTCCGGTTTCAGCTGCTCCGCCGGGATGTCCTTTTCCTCCCGCACGATGGCCACCAGCTTCGTCTCGATCTCGTCGCGCGTCACGCCCCGTATGATAGCAAGGTGCCGCGCCGCCCCCGCCGTTTCTGGCCGCTCTACCTCGCCTGGATCGCCCTCTGCGCCATCCTCTTCCTCGCCCTCGACGGCCTGGAAGACCCGTCGCGCCCGGAGGGACGGATTCTGTCGATCGAAGCCGGCACCCGCGCGCTGGCCGTCGCGCGCGCTCGCGGGCTCGCGGGCTACGAGGTCGTGCACGTAGCACGGGCACGCGCGGGCGAGGGGGGGGCGGCGGACCGGTGGGTGGTGCTGTTGGATTCAGTGCCGCATACGAGTCTGGCGCGGGCGGTGGTGGTGGAGCTTCGCACATCCGATGGGCGGGTTCTTGGTGTGCGGCGGGTTCAGAGGTAGGGAACGCATAAGAGGCAAATGGTGAATGTTGAATGGTGAATGTTGAATGTTGAATTAGGCACCTGGCCCACGGCGGCGCGCAGCCATTCAACATTCACCATTCAACATTCACCATTCAACATTTATCCTTCCCCCGCCCATGCCCCACCAAAAGCTCACCCCCATGCTCGAGCAGTACTTTGACATCAAGCGCCAGGCGCCGGATGCCATCCTTTTCTACCGGCTGGGGGACTTCTACGAGATGTTCTTCGAGGATGCGCAGACGGCGGCGCCGCTGCTCGACCTCGTGCTCACGGCGCGGAACAAGGGGCAGGAGTACGAGACGCCGATGTGCGGGGTGCCGTTCCATGCGGCGGACGGGTACATCGCCAAACTGATCCGGCATGGGCTGCGTGTGGCCATCTGCGAACAGGTGGAAGAGCCCTCCGCGGCCAAGGGGCTGGTGCGGCGGGAGATCGTGCGCATCGTCACGCCGGGGACGGCTACCGAGTCGTCGATCCTCGACCGGGAGTGCTGCTATCTGATGGCCCTCGTGCCGGGGGAGCGGAGCGTCGGCGCGGCGTATCTCGATGTATCGACGGGCGACTTCTTCGTCACCGTCTACGACTCGCTGACCGATGCCCGGCTCTACGACGACATGGCCCGCTACGCGCCGCGCGAGGCGGTCGTGCCGCGCGGTACAAACGCGGCCGAGCTGCACATCCCGACCACCGCCGTCGAGCCGTCGCTCTTCGAGGCGCGCGGCTCGCACGAGTACCTGACCAAGCACTTCGGCACGCAGTCGCTCCGCGGCTTCGGCCTCGAAGGGGAGGTCGATCCGCGCATCGCCGCGGCCGGCGGGGCGCTGCGCTACGCCAGCGCCAGCCACAAGAAGGCCCTCGATCACGTGCAGACCCTGCGGGTCGACAACGACGCCGACTTTCTGCAGCTCGATGCGGCCACGCTGGCCAATCTGGAGATCCTCGACTCGCGCGACGCAGGCCGTCCGCGGGCCACGCTCTGGAGCGTCATCAACGCCACCCGCTCTGCCATGGGCGCGCGCATGCTGCGCCGCTGGATCACCCGGCCGCTCAAATCGCGCGAAGCCATCTTCGATCGCCACGATGCCGTCGATGAGCTGACCCGCTCGCGAGCCATCCTCGAGCCGATGACGGCGCGGCTCTCCAAGATCGCCGACCTGGAGCGCGTGGCGTCCCGCATCACCTTGCGCACCGCCACCCCGCGCGAGTGCCTGACCCTCGCCGATTCGCTGCTGGCCATCGAAGAGCTGGCCGAAGCGATGCTGCCGCTGCAGGGGCCGTTACTCAAGGAACTGCGCACCCGATTGGACCTCGGCAGCGGGGAGACCTCGCTGCGTGAAGTGGTGGACGTGATCGCCCGCACCATCGATCCGAATCCCTCCATCAACGTGCGCGAGGGGAACGTCATCGCCGGCGGGGTCGATCACGAGCTGGACGCGTTGCGCACCATCGCCCGCGATTCCAAGTCGATCCTGCTGGAGATCGAGTCGCGCGAGAAAGAGCGCACCGGCATCGGCTCGCTGAAGATCCGCTACAACTCCGTCTTCGGCTACTACATCGAGGTCTCCAAGACCAACCTGGCC
>JAXDJK010000659.1:0-2643 GCA_034665665.1 Acidobacteriota bacterium | reverse complement strand
GCTATCGCGATGAATACCGTAACGACAACGTCCGCGGTGTCGTCGAGCGCGTCGACTACCGTTCCGGCGTGCTGCTCCTCCGTGAGACCTCCACGGGACGGACCATGGACGTCGACATGCGCCAGACCGCCCGCTCCAGCCGCGTCGATCTCTCCGACCTCCGCCGCGGCGACTACGTCGAGCTCTCGGGCGAATGGCTGCGGGGCGGACGCTTCGCCGCCGACCGGATCGAATCCGTCGACAGCGGACGGCGCTGAACCCTACGGTAGCAACGCTGCGCGGTGGCCATCACGGCTGCCGCGCAGCACCCGCAGCACGGCACTGGCCAGCGCACGCCGCTCCACCGGTTTGGCGAGGTGCGCCTGAAAGCCGGCATCGAGCGCCCGCTCCTCGTCGCGCGGATCGGCGTACGCCGTGACCGCCACCGCCGGAACCGCGGCCGTCCCCGCGGCAGACGTGCGAACGCGCCGAATCATCGAGTAGCCGTCTTCGCCCGGCATCCCGATGTCGCTGACCACCACGTCCGGCGACATCCGCGCCAGATACTGCAGCGCATCCTCCGCCGAAGCAGCCTGTCCCACCCGTGCGCCGAAGCCGGCCAGCATCGTGGCGATCACCTCCCGCGACGCCCGATCGTCATCGACCACCAGCACGTGCATGCCGGCCAGCGCGTCCGCGGCAATCGGAGCATCCAGTTCCAGCACCGGCGCCACCTCCGCCGCCACCGAGGCCCGCGGCAGCCGCACCACGAACTCCGCGCCGCGTCCCAGACCCTCGCTCGACGCCTCGACGGAGCCGCCATGCAGCTCCGTCAGCGTCCGCACGATCGACAGGCCGAGCCCCAGACCGCCGAAGCGGCGCGACGGGCCATCATCGGCCTGGCGGAAACGCTCGAACACATGCGGCAGGAAGCGGGGATCGATCCCCACTCCCGTATCGCGCACCCGCAGCTCCACCGCGTCATTCACCTCGCGGACCGACACCTCGACCCGGCCGTCCCGCGTGAACTTCACCGCGTTGGAGAGGAGATTCGAGACCACCTGCTGGATGCGCGTGGCGTCGCCGATCACGAAGGCAGGCGCCGATCCCAGGTCCGCCGTCACCTCCACCGACCCCGCCCGCGCCGCTCCCTGGATCGCCTCGACGGCCGTACGCACGATGTCGCTCACGCTCACCAGCGTGCTCTCCAGCGCCATCTTGCCGGTGACGATGCGCGACACGTCCAGCAGGTCGTCGATGAGCCGCGCCTGCACGCGGCTCGACTGCTCGATGCTCTCGATGCCCTTATGCATCGTGGCCGGATCGTTGATGCCGCTGCCGAGAAACGACGCCCAGCCGAGGATCGCCGTCATCGGCGTGCGCAGCTCGTGGGAGAGGAGCGCCAGGAAATGATCCTTGGCCAGGCTCGCTTCGTCCGCCGCGGCGCGCAGGCGGCGCTCGCGCGCCAGCAGATCCTCGCGCTCCAGCTCCAGCGTCTTGCGCTGCGTCACGTCCAGCGCGATGCCGGCCATCCGCACCGCCACCCCGCCGGCGAACGTCGCGCTGCCCTTCGCGTGAATCCAGCGCACCGTGCCGTCCGGCCACACCGTGCGGTACTCCGTCTCGTACTCGCCCGCGCCGCCGCTCTCCAGCGACGCCCGGACCGACTCTTCCGCATGCGCCCGATCCTCGCGATGCAGCGCCTCGAGAAAGCGCGCGTACGTCATGTCGCCTTCGTCGTCGATCCCGAAAAGCCGCCGGCAAACCGGCGACCAGAGCAGCGTGTCGTCCACCAGATCCCAGTACCAGTAGCCGACACCGGCGCGCTCGCCCACGAACTGCACCCGCGCCTCGCTCTCGCGCAGCGCCGCATGCACGCGCAGCTTCTCCACCGCCGTCCAGACCCGCTCGGCCACGCTTTGCAGGAGTGCCACATCCTGCTCGGGCCACTGGCGAGGGACGTCGTCGCTGATCCACAGCTCCGCCACCCAGCGCGTCTCGCGCAGCAGCGGCACAGCGATGTAGGCACGCTCGCCGTGGACCTCGTACGTGTGGGCGTAATCCGCAGCCGTACGCGGGTCGATCTTCGAATCGCAATTCACGACGATCCCGCCCGCCTGCATCTCCCGGCGCGCCGCCTCGCTGTAATCCGAGACCTTGTAGATCCCGGCCACCGACTCCACGCCGCGGCAGTAGTCGCGCCGGACGATGCCGCGGTCGTGCTCCAGATCGACCTCGGTGAAGAGGCAGCGCCGCGCGTGCAGATGCTCGCCGAGGACGCGCGAGACCGCATAGAGCAGATCGGCCGGTTCGTCGAAGGCGCCGATCAGCTCACTGACCGTGGCCACGAGCGTCAGCCGCGCTTCCGCGGCGTCGAGCGCAGCCTGCAGGGTTTGGGCGTCGCGGGGGTTTTGGTCCATCTGTTCGCGAGCAGCACCGGGATGTAGCGGCAGCCGGAGGATAGCAGAGCGCCCCCGTGCGAATGGATGCGCGCCAGCGTAAACTTACGCGCTTGTCCGGAACGATCCACGTCGACATGTACGAGCTCGAAGAAGCCTTCGAGTCGGAGGATCCCGCGTACGCGCACTACCTCGACACCGAATCGGGGAAGTGCCTGACCCTGCTCGTCGACCCATTGGATCCCGCCTTGATGACCGACGAGAT
>JAXDJK010000658.1:0-5318 GCA_034665665.1 Acidobacteriota bacterium | reverse complement strand
ACTTTTACGCGGAGCAGGTGCGCAAGGCGGAGTACGACCTCGATGAGGCGGCCGTGCGGCCGTACTTCGAGCTGAATCGGGTCCTGGTCGATGGCGTGTTCTACGCCGCGAATCAGCTGTATGGCCTGACGTTCAAGGAGCGCAAGGACCTGCCGGTCTATCACCCGGACGTGCGCGTCTGGGAAGTGTTCGACGCGGACGGCAAGTCGCTGGCGCTGTATTACGGTGATTACTACGCCCGCGCCAACAAGGGCGGCGGCGCCTGGATGGACAGCTTCGTCGACCAGGCCGGTCTCCTCGGCACACACCCGGTGGTGGTGAACGTGCTGAACGTCACCAAGCCGGCGCCCGGCCAGCCGGCGCTGATGAGCTACGATAACGTGACCACGATCTTCCACGAGTTCGGCCACGTGCTGCACGGCATGCTCTCGAACGTGAAGTATCCGACGCTGTCGGGCACGAACGTGCCGCGCGATTTCGTGGAGTCCCCGTCGCAGTTCAACGAGCACTGGGCTCTCGAGCCGCGCGTGCTGGCGAATTACGCGAAGCATTACCAGACCGGCCAGCCGATGCCGCAGGCGCTGGTGGACAAGCTGCACAAATCGTCGACGTTCAACCAGGGCTACGCCACGACGGAGTACCTCGCGGCCGCGCTGCTGGACATGGCCTGGCACACCCTGCCGGCCGATGCGCCGCAGCAGGACGTGGCGGCCTTCCAGGCGGCGGCGCTGAAGAAGTACGGCGTGGACATGGCCCAGGTGCCGCCGCGCTACAACACGAACTACTTCTCGCACATCTGGGGCGGCGGCTATTCGGCCGGCTATTACGCGTATCTCTGGTCGGAAGTGCTCGACCATGATGCGTACTACTGGTTCGTGGAGAACGGCGGCATGACCCGCGCCAACGGCCAGAAGTTCCGCGAGATGATCCTCTCGCGCGGCGGCTCGATGGACAACGCCGAGATGTACCGCGCCTTCCGCGGAAGAGACCCGAAGGTGGAGTTCCTGCTGAAGGAGCGGGGGCTGGACGAGTAGTCGTCTTTCTCGTGATGAACACGAAGAGCGCCGCGGAAACGCGGCGCTCTTTTTTTGTGTCTCCAGAAGGTTGAAAGGTTTACGCGAAGCGTTTGGAGTGCGGCGCTTTCCCGCCGCTCTTGTACAGCCACAGGCGCTGCCCGTGTCATCGAACGGTCCATCATGCGACGTGCGCTGCTCGTGGCTGTACAAAAGCGGCGGGAAAGCGCCGCACTCCAAACGCTTCGCGTAGTCCGGCGCGCTCTGTGACGTCAATACGGGGGCTGGGGAAATGTTCACCATTCCCGCCGGGAGGCCCTCGGTCGCCGCTAATTGCGTCCGGGCGGCTTGCCCGGAGGCGGCGGCGGTGGCGGCTGCGGTCCGCCTCCGTGACCCGGCTGCGGGTTGCCGCCGTGACGGCCGGGGTCGTTCGGGCCGCCGTGTCCCGGCTGGCCGCCGTGATCGTTGCCGCCGCCCGGTCCGTGGTCACCGCCCTGGGCGCGATCGCCGCCCTTGCGGGCGTCGGGGCGCATCCGTTCGCGCGGGGTGGGGAGGACCACCGGCGGGCGTTGCGGGCCGAAGTCGGAGGACTCGCCGGCGTGGACGAGGAAGGGCTGCGGCTTGAGGGGGGAGCTCACCTCGACGGTGCCTTCGTACACGTCGAGCGTCGTCTCGCCCTTGCTGTCCACTTCCACGAGATAAGCCGTCCCGCGCACGGCCAGGAGCGCGCCGGGGGTCTGCACGATGCGGGGCTCGGTGCCGGTGATCTTGTCGAAGATCGCTTCCAGCTTGCCGCGCTCGAGGGTCAGGATCACGCCGGGGGCGTTGCTGGCCAGGACCACGTCGGTGCGGGCGAAGAGCTCGAACGTGGCGCGGTGCTGCTCGTCGGCCAGGAGCGCCGAGGAGAACCAGCCCGTGTGCACGCGGTCACCGCTGTTGGCGCGGGTGCCGGCGGAAACGGTGCGCGCTTCGGCCCCGGCCGTGCTGACCGTGACCGTGCGGTTCACTTGATCGAAACGGTAGACCAGCATCCCGGCGCCTGTCTGTGCGTGGGCAAGCAGCGGGACGGTCAGGCTGAACAGTGTGGCAGCGAGCATTCTCATGAGGCACCCGTGGTTTCGTCGATGGCGATTTCGTAGCGTTTGATCTTGCGGGCCAGCGTCTTCCGCTCGATGCCGAGAATGAAGGCCGCCTGCGTCTGATTCCCGGCCGTGGCCCGGAGCACGGCTTCGATGTGCCGCCGCTCCGCTTCATCGAGCGGGATCAACTCATCGTACGTCGCTTCCGGAGCATTCGTCGTTTCGGTCGCTTCGCCGGCGGGAGCGACGGCGCGTAACGCACGCCGGGCCGCGTCGGGATCGAGCAGTGAGCCGGCGTCAATGGCGGTGCGGCGGATGACCTGTTCCAGCTCGCGGACGTTACCCGGCCAGTGGTGCGCGTCGAACAGCTCCAGCACGGCCCGTGACGGTCCGGGAATCGACTCGCGATGCAGTTCGCGGGCGACGCTGCGGCGGAAGTGCTCTACCAGCAGCGGCAGGTCGGAGCGGCGCTCGCGCAGCGGCGGCACGCGGATCTCGTAGCCGGCCAGGCGGTAGTAGAGGTCCTCGCGGAAGAGGCCTTCGCTGACGTGGCGCTTGATGTCGCGGTGCGTGGCGGCCAGCAGGCGCACGTTCACGCGATGGCTCTTGTCCGAGCCGAGGGGCGTGACCATGCCGTCCTGGAGAAAGCGCAGCAGCTTCACCTGGAAGGCGGGGGAGATATCGCCGATCTCGTCGAGGAAGAGCGTCCCGCCGTCGGCGCGGGAGAGGGCGCCGCGGCGGTCCTGGCGGGAGTCGGTGTAGGCGCCGCGGGCGGAGCCGAACAGCTCGTTCTCCAGCAGCGTATCGGGGATGGCCCCGCAGTTGAGGGCGATGAAGGGGCCGCGGGCGCGGTCTCCGAGATCGTGGATCGACTGCGCCACCAGCTCCTTGCCGCTGCCGCTCTCGCCGAGGATCAGCACCGGCACGGAGAGGGAGGCGATGCGCGAGATCGCTTTGTACATCTCCACCATCGTCCGGTGCGAGCCGATGATGCGCGAAGCTGGCTCGTGATCGACCGGCTCGGCGTCAGGGGCGCGTTCCGGCACGAGCGCGGCGCGGACGCGGTCGATCAGCTCGCCCAGCTCGAACGGCTTCGAGAGGTAATCGAACGCGCCGACGCGATGCGCAAGCGCGGTGGTCTCGATGGTGCCGCGCGCGGTCATGAGGATCACCCGCGGCGGATCGCGCTGCTCGTGGATGGCTTGCAGCAGGGTCAGGCCATCGTCGCCGGGCATGTAGATGTCGCTTACCACCACGGCGATGCGGTGGTCGCGCAGCAGCTGCAGGGCGGAGGGGACGTCGTCGGCCTGGAAGACGCGGTGGCCGGCCTTCTCCAGGGCCATGGCCGCGCTCTCGCGGATGCCGGCGTCGTCGTCGACCACGAGCACGGAAGCCATCAGGCCTTCGCCTCCGCCAGCGGCAGGCGGATCTGGAAGCGCGAGCCGCCTTCGGCCGGTGCGTCGAGCGAGACGCTGCCGCCGTGCCATTTCGCGATCTCGCCGACGAGCGAGAGCCCCAGCCCGAGGCCGCGTGTGCCGGCAGCGGTGCGTCCGCGGAAGAAGCGGGCGAAGATGCGCTCGCGGTCGGCTTCGGGGATGCCGGGTCCGCGGTCGGCCACTTCGAGCAGCGCGGTGGCGCCGTCGCGGGCGACGCGGATCGAGACAGGCGCTGTGGCGGGCGTGTATTTCAAGGCGTTCCCGACGAGATTATCGATGATCCGCTCCAGGAGGGCGGCGTCGGCACGGACGGACAGGCCATCCTGCGCGTTTACATCCAGCTCGCGATCGGCGCCGGCGTGGAGGAACTCGATGCGGCGGCGCACCACCTCGCCGAGGTCCACGATCGTGGTGGAGGCGTCGAACGGGCGGAGCGGCAGGCGTTCCAGATCGAGCAGCACCTCCACGAGCGTCTGCAGCTTGCCGGTCTCCGTCTCCAGTAGCGTGGTCACGCGCTGGCGTTCGGCCTCGCTGAGCTCGAAGCCGCCGAGGAGCTGGGTGAGCGTGCGCATGGAGGCCAGCGGGGTGCGCAGCTCGTGGGCGAGGAGGCGCTTCGATTCGGCGTCGACGCTGCGCTGCTCGGCCACCTGGACGGCGGTGGCGTCGGCTTGGCGGAGCGCGGCGGTCATGCGGAACGTCTCGACCGCGGCGGTGGTGAGGATGACGGTCATCATCCATGTGACGAGTGGGACGGCGATGCAGTACAGCGCCAGGAGAATCACGCCGGCGGCGATGACCGCTGCGGCGAGTCCGGCCGCCGCGAGGGGAGCGATGCGGGCGGCGGCGAGGACCAGCAGGCCGGCGATGAGACCGCCGAGGAGCGGAGCGATGGTGCGAATCTCCTCGTGGCGGATCAGCGACTCCGTGGCCGCGGCGTGGACGGTGACGCCGGGGTCGGGGACGCGTTTGCGCGAGGTGGGCGCGAGGACGCGATCGCCGAGGGCCAGGGCGGTGGGGCCGAGGAAGACGATCTTGCCCTCGAGGCGCGCTGCGCTTTGGGGATCGTGCAGGAGGGCTGCGGCGCTGAGCTGGGGGATGGCCGCGGGGGGCGTGCGGAAGGCCGGGGTGAGGGCCTGGCCGATGGGGATGGAGCCGTGCGTCACCAGCGATGCCGCGGCCACGGAGAGTGCGGCCAGCGAGCGGTCGTGGCTCTGCTTGGTCGAAGCGAGACGGCGCAGGATGCCGTCGTGATCGAGCTCGAAGCTGCCGTGCGCCGCCGTCGCGTGGGCGAGGAGCTGGGGGGAGGGCACCAGCCAGTTGCCGTCGTCGCCGATGACCGCCACGAACACGGTGGGGGTGCGGGCGGTGGCGCGGGCCAGGGCGTCATCGCCGGCATTCGGCTCGGCCAGCAGGAGGTCGACGATTACGCCCTTCGCGTTTGCATCCGCTGCTTGCTCCACGAGCCTGGCGAGCACGGTGCGCGGCCACGGCCAGGGGCCGATGGCGTGTAGGGAGGGCTCGTCGATGGCCACGATGATCGTGGAGGTGGCCGGTTTGACCGGGAGCTTGCGCAGGATCACATCGCGCACCGGCAGCTCGGCCGGATCCATCACCCCGTACGCGAGCAGCAGCGTGGCCGCGACGGCGATAGCCATCGCCAGCAGGGGTGGGCGGGAGGGGGAGAGCATTAGGGGGCAGTGTAAAGGCTTCCAGGAAACGGCAGTTCGCGCGCTGCAGTAAGCCTTGTCATCCCGAGCGTGGGGGGGGGGGGGGGGGGGGGGGGGGGGGGG
>JAXDJK010000657.1:0-7344 GCA_034665665.1 Acidobacteriota bacterium | reverse complement strand
AAACAAAAAAGGGAGAGGCCTTCGGCCTCTCCCCAGGAACGTGCAACCAGCGAGCGGTGAGTTACTTCCCGCCGAGGACGGACTTCTTGAAGTCGCTGCCGGGGCCGGGCTTGGCGCCGATCCAGGTGGCGAGGATGGCGTCGTTGACGGCTTTGCCGGGGAGGGTGCCTTTGGCTTTGCCGGCCACTTCGACGGTGGTGCCGGTGCCGGGGACGTAGGTCATCACGATTTCCTGGCCCTTCTTCATGTCACCCATCCAGGAGGAGAGGGTCTTGAAGGCGTTCTTCACGTCGGCGGAGGCGTTCGGGGTGTTGGCTTCGAGGCCTTCCTCCCACGCTTCGGCGATCTTGCCCTTGTCGACGTCGTAGACGAAGTGCATGACCATGCGGCGGGGGGTGTCGGCGGCGATGATGGCGGCGGGGTTGCCCTGCTTGGCGGGCAGGTAGAGCGCTCCCGTGTACACCTTCACGAAAAACTTGGTGCGCATCCCGGCGCCGTTGAGCACCAGGTTATGGCCGCCGACGCTGGCGGTATCCGGGATGTTGACGCCGTTGAGCGTCACGGCTCCGGCCGAGACCGCTGCCACCGTGAGCGTGAGAGCGAGTGCGAATCTGGTCATGGAACGCATGGGCTGCATCCTCCGTATCGATTTTGGGACGTCGTAAGTGCGCGATTGTAAGGGGTAACAGCGGTTCAGCTAGTTTATGCCGTGGGAACACCTGCCCTCGCCGCCGCGTTTCCATCCTCTCCGATGACCAACCCGTTGCACCGATCCATCGAAATCGGCAGTGTGCACATCGCCACGCCTCTCGCCCTCGCCCCCATGGCCGAAGTCACCGACACGTACTACCGGTCGCTGATCAAGGAACTGGGCGGGGTGGGGCTGGTCGTCTCGGAATTCATCTCCGCCGAGGGGCTGTCGCGCAAGAACGACCGCAGCCACGCCATGCTCGCCTTCAACGAGAACGAGCGGCCCGTGGCCATCCAGATCTACGGTGGCGACCCCGACCGCATGGACGACGCGGCCGCCATCGTCGAAGCGCAGGGTGTCGACATCGTCGACATCAACATGGGCTGCCCGGTGAAGAAGGTCGTCAACAGCGGCGCCGGGTCTGCTCTCCTGAAGGACTTCGACCGCGCCGCCAGAGTGGTCGAGAAGATCAAGGCGGCGGTGAAGATCCCCGTCACCGTCAAAGTGCGCAAGGGGTGGGAGAGCGACGACGTCCTCCCGCTGCTCAAGCGCTTCGAAGAGATCGGTGTGGCCGCCATCGCCATCCACGGCCGCACGCGCAAAGAGTCGTACAGCGGCGCCAGCGACTGGAACTACATCGCCAGCGTCAAGGCAGAGCTCAAGATCCCGGTCTGGGGCAACGGCGACGTCAAGACCCCCGCCGACGCCATCCGCATGTTCGAGACCACCGGCGTGGACGGCGTGATGATCGGCCGGGCCGCGCTGCACAATCCGTTCATCTTCCGCGACATCCACGCCTACATGAGCGGCGAGGGCATCCCGGAGAACGAGATGGACCGGCGCATCGACGCCATGCAGCGCTACCTCTCCAAGATCGAGAAGGCCCCGCAGATCGACAAGTGGAAGCTGCACAAGGCCCGCACCGTGATCGGCTGGTTCTCGAAAGGCATCCCGCACGGCAAGGACATCCGCACCGGCCTGCAGGACATCACCGCCGTCTCGGACGTGCAGCGCCTCCTCGACGCGTGCCGCGAGCGCGTGGCAGCGTAGGACGGTGTCGTTCCCCGCGCACATCGCGCAGGTGCTCGACGCCTATGGCATCGCCGCCGAGACCAAGGCTGCCCTCTACGATCTCTATGTATCGATGGGGGAGGAAGTGCTCGACGTCTTCGCCGATTTGGCCGAAGGGGCGGTCACGACCGCCGCGCTCACGCCCGAAGACACGCTGACCATCCGCGCGCGCGTCGTCGAGCGGTATCTCCGGCGCAATCATCCGCGCTGGCTGGCAGGACTGCCGACGCCGAGCCTTTGGCATCCCCGGGAGGCGGAAGGCCGCGCGTCCGGCGCCGCCATTCCTCTGGGCGAGTTGCCCGCGGCCGCCAAAGCAGCAGTAGGCGAGGGGCAGTCGCTGCCTGACGGCATGCTCCTGCTCGGCCGCAATGCCCATTACGGCGGCCGCGCGGAGACGCTCTCCTTCGACGTCGTGGCGCACGACCTCGGCGACGCCATCGCCATCGCCCATGCCGCCGGCCAGCAGCACACGTTGCCCGGCTCCGTCGGTGCGACCAGCGGCACGTTCGACAGCATCCGCGGCGTGGCCCTCCTGTGGGAGATCCAGCCGAACGTCTATAAGCCCGCCGGCGAGCGGAACCGCGCCATTGCCAGGGTCTATCGGCGCCATCGCAACTGGCACCTGGCCACGCTGGCCGCGGCTCTGGATTGGCTGGGGCAGCAGCGCGATTGTTCGACCTACATCCTGCGCGGCGAGGCACTGGCCATTACGCACGAGGTCAATCCGGCCAAGCCGGTCTCGCCGGTGATTGCCGAGTTGCACAATCGCACCGTGCAGGACGTAGCGGCCGCGACCGGCCGTACGCTCGATCGGGCCAATGACGATGACGGTTTGATCCTGCTCGATTCGGCGGTCATGAACCACGCCTTGCGCAAGCACGTCCTCCAATATGGGGCCGCTGACGTGGTATGGCGTGCCATCCCGCCGCACGTCGCGTAAAATATCCTTCGAAAGGTCCTTCCCCTATCCCATGAACCGTTTCCTCGCCGCAGTGGTCGTGCTGTGTGTGTCGTGGTCTGTGTCTCTGTACGCCGCCGGGTATTCGAAATCGCTCGACTTCCGTCCCTCCACGCCCGAGGAGCTGGCGATGACCAGCGTGCCGTTCGCGCCCGGCGCGCCCGCGGTGATCCTCGACTGGGCACGCGTGGACGACGACACGACCGGCCTCTCCTCCGAGTACTTCCGCATCAAGGTCTTCTCCGAAGCGGGCAAAAAGTACGGCGACGTGGAAGTGCCGTATTTCCCCGGCTACCCGCTCATGGGCCGGGTCAGCGAGATCGAAGCGCGCACCATTCAGCCGGACGGCAAAATCGTGCCGTTCAGTGGGAAGGTCTACGACAAGGTGCTGTTCAAGTCCGGACGCCGGGCCGTGCGCGCAAAGACGTTCAGCGTGCAGGACATCCAGCCCGGCAGCATCATCGAGTACCGCTACACCAATCGCTGGGAGCGCAACTACCTGCTCGAGACCACCTGGTCCATCCAGCGCGACATCCCCGTGCTCCACGCCAGGTTCAGTCTGCGCCCGTACGACCCGAAACTCGGCTCCGAGTTCAGCACGCTGTTCACCTACATCGGCCTGCCGCCCGGCAAGCTGCCGGCGAAGAACGGCGATCGGTGGGACCTGGAGCTCGACAACATCGCCGCCTTCCAGCGCGAGCACTTCGCGCCGCCTGAGGACGAGCTGAAGGCGCGTGTGAAGTTCTATTACACCCGCAGCCACGTGAAGCCGGAGGCCTTCTGG
The DNA here is from genome assembly GCA_034665665.1 of Acidobacteriota bacterium. Lineage (GTDB taxonomy): Bacteria > Acidobacteriota > Thermoanaerobaculia > Gp7-AA8 > Gp7-AA8 > DASWOB01. Next base: position 3,840 of record JAXDJK010000657.1, on the reverse strand, counting down.
CCGGTTGAAGCCGACAGCATCGCCAAGACCGTGCAGTCCTTCGTCGGCAAGAAGGCGATGGATGCCTCCGCCTGGACCGCCGGCGCCACCACGCCGCTCGAGAAGCTTCGCAAGATCTACGCGCGCGTGCAGTCGATGCGCAACCTCAGCTTCGAAGTCCAGAAGAGCGAGCAGGAGCTGGCCCAGCAGGCCATCAAGGAAGCGAAGAACGCCGGCGACGTGCTGCAGAACAATGCCGGCACGCGCGATGACCTCAATCGCCTGTTCGTGGCCGTGGCCCGCGGCGCCGGCTTCGATGCCGACGTGCTGCGCGTCCCGACGCGCGACTCGACGTTCTTCACCGACAAGATCCCGGACGGCGGCCAGATGAGCGCCGAGGTGGTCCTGGTCACGCTGGACGGCAAGCCGCTTTTCCTCGATCCCGGCACGCCGTACGCGCCATTCGGCACGGTGTCGTGGGAGAAGTCGAACGTGCCGGCCATCCGCGTCGGCCGGGACGGCAAGCCGCAGTGGACGAAGGTGGAAGGCGCCTTCCCGGCCGACGCGCTGATGCGCCGCCACGCCGACCTGAAGATGCAGGGAGAGACGCTGTCCGGTACCGTGACCGCCACCTTCACCGGCCAGGAAGCACTGGTGCGCCGTCTGCGTCTGCATGGCGAAGACGAGGCTGCGCGGAAGAAGGCGCTGGAAGACGAAGCGAAGGGCTGGTTCGCCGAGGGCAGCAGTGTGACGCTCAAGAGCGTCACCGGCCATCAGTCGTCGGATGACACTCTCGTGGCCACCTTTGACGTCTCGATGCCGAACGCGATTTCCCGCGCCGGCAGCCGCATGGTGCTGCCGATCTCCATCTTCGCCGCCACCGCCGCGAATCCCTTCGCGCCTGCCACCCGCACCCATCCGATCTACTTCAACTATCCCTTCGGCGAGGAAGACTCGGTCAAGATCACCCTCGGGCCGGGAGTGAAGGTGTCGACGCTGCCGCCGCCGTCGAAGCTGAACGCGGGTGCACTGACGTACGCGAGCGAGACCGCCGCCACCGCGACCGAAGTGACCTTCAAGCGCACGCTCACGGTCGACGCCATGCTCGTCGAGCAGAAGTACTACCAGGGCCTGCGCAAGTTCTACACGGCGGTCCTGTCGGCGGACCAGAAGCCGGTGCTGCTCACGGAGGCCGCACAGTGATCGCGCGCCGGCTGGCTGCATTGGCGCTCGTCTGCGCATGGTCCACGGCCTCGCTGTACGCGATCGGCTATTCGAAGTCGCTCGACTTCCGCGCGGCCACGCCCGAAGAACGGGCCATGACCGGCGTGCCGTTCGCGCCCGGCGCGTCGGCCGCCATTCTTTACTGGGCGCGCGTCGATGACGATCGGGTGGGGATCTCCTCCGAGTACTTCCGCATCAAGGTGTTTTCGGAAGAGGGCAAGAAGTACGGCGACATCGAGATCCCGTACACGCCCGGGTATCCGCTGTGGGGACGGATCAGCGAGCTCGAAGTGCGTACCATCCAGCCGGACGGGAAGATCTCCTGGTTCACGGGGAAGGTCTACGACAAGGTGCTGTACAAATCCGTCCGCGGGACGGTTCACGCGAAGACGTTCAGCATCCAGGACATTCAGCCCGGCAGCATCATCGAGTATCGCTACGAGCGGCGGTGGGACCATCTGTACCTCTTCGACACCACGTGGGAGGTCCAGCGCGACATCCCTGTGCTCCACGCGGACTTTGCCATCCGTGCGTACCCGTCGGGGTTCGGCGACTACAGCACCCTGTACACGATTTCCGGCCTTCCGCCAGGGAAGGCGCCGCAGAAGAACGGCGAGCGGTATGAGCTGGCGCTGGAGAACATGCCGGCGTTCGTCCGTGAGGAGCTCGCGCCGCCCGAGTCCGAGCTGAAGGCGCGCGTGCAGTTCTATTACGTGGAAGGCCGGGTCAAACCGGACGACTTCTGGCCCGCCGAGGTGGGCCGGGTCGCGAAAGAGATCCGGTCGTTTCTCGGAGACAAGCCGCGGGGCACGGCGGAGTGGACCGCCGGCGCCACCACACCGCTCGAGAAGCTCAGGCAGATCTACATGCGCGTCCAGTCGATGCGCAACATCAGCTTCGAAGTGGAGAAGACCGAGAAGGAGCTGGCCAGGCAGGACATCAAGGAAGCCGGCAGCGCTGTCGACGTGCTGCGGAACAAGGCCGGTACGCGGGATGAGCTGAACCGGCTTTTCGTGGCCGCCGCGCGCGTGGCCGGTTTCGACGCCGACGTGCTGCGCGTTGCGCCACGCGACGAGAACTTCTTCTCGATGTCCGTGCCCGACAGTGACCAGATGAGCGCCGAGGTGGCCGTGGTCATGGTGGACGGCAAGCCGATGTACCTCGACCCGGGCACGATCTACGCGCCGTTCGGCACGGTCTCGTGGGAGAAGACGAACGTCCCCGCCATCCGCTCCGCGAAGGACGGCAAGGCGGAGTGGTCCGTCATTCCCGGAACCTTTCCGGCCGACGCGCTCACGCGCCGCATCGCCGACCTGAAGATGAATGGCGAGACGCTGGAAGGCACCGTCACGGTGATGTTCACCGGACAGGAAGCGCTGGTGCGCCGCATCCGCTACCACGGCGAAGACGCGGCCGCGCGGAAGAAGGCGCTGGAAGAGGAAGCGAAGGGGTGGTTCGCGGAGGGCACCGCCGTGACGCTGAAACAGGTCACCGGCGATCAATCGGCGGACGACGCGCTGGTGGCGGACTTCGCCGTGAGCATGCCCAACGTCATCGCGCGGGCAGGCAGCCGGATCGTCCTGCCGATCTCCATCTTCGCCGCCAATGCCACGAACCCGTTCGCGCCTGCCGAGCGCACCCACGCCATTTACTTCGACTATCCGTCGAGGACGGAGGACCGCGTCAAGGTCACTCTCGCTCCCGGCATGACCGTCGCGACGTTGCCTCCGCCATCCAATCTGAATGCAGGGGCCCTCAGCTACAGCAGCGAAGCCACGGCCACGGAGACCGAAGTGAACTTCCAACGCACCATGTCGCTCGACGCCATGCTCGTCGACCGCAAGTACTACCCCGCGCTACGCAAGTTTTACAGTGACGTCCTCGCGGCCGACCAGAAGCCGGTGCTCCTCGGTGAGGCACGATGATCGCGCGCTGGGTTGCTGCCGTTCTCGCCGTTTTCGCCTTGGCCACGGCTGCCCATGCAGCGGTGCCGGCCTGGGTCCGCGAAGCCATTCCCGCGCAGCTGCCGCCATCGGCCAAAGACGCGCGGGCCATCGTGCTGCTCGACGCGACCTCGCTCGAGCTTCAGGCCAGCGGAATGATGGTCACCACCTCCCGCCGCGTGACGACGATCCACACCGCCGCCGGACGCGAAGAGAACTCCTACGCCGCGGTGCCGGTCAGCAAGCAGTACAAAGCCCGCTCGCTGAAAGCCTGGACCATCGATGCGCGGGACACCGAATACGAGGTGAAGGAGCGCGACACCATCGAGACCTCGCCGTACGACGGCGAGCTCTATTCGGACATGCGCATGAAAGTGATGCGCATGCCGGCCGCGGACGTCGGCAGCATCGTGGCCTACGAATCGGTCACGGAGCACACGCCGTATGTGGCGGAGTCGACCTGGGCGTTCCAGGAGGACGTGCCGGTGCTCCACGCGCACCTGGACATGTCGATCGCTCCGAACTGGACGTACACGGCGCGCTGGCGGAACCACGAACCGGTCGCACCCGCGGCGGGACGCCTGGTCTGGGACCTGCGCGACATCCCGGCCGTGGCCGACGAGCCGCGCATGCCGTCCACCTACACGCTGGCCGGCAGGGTCGGCTTCCACTTCCTCAGCGGCGGCGCGATAGA
>JAXDJK010000656.1:0-2905 GCA_034665665.1 Acidobacteriota bacterium | reverse complement strand
CCCCCCCCCCCCCCCCCCCCCCCCCCCCCCCCCCACGCTCGGGATGACAATCTTGGTTCTCATCTAAGCTCTTACCTACCCCAACACCTCTTCCGCCACGAAGAAGTGCCGTTTGCCCACGGTCGTCGGCGTGAGGATCCCCCGCTCCACCAGCCCGTCCAGCGTCTTCCGTGCGGCGGGATACGTCACCCCCATCACCTCCGCCAGCCGCGCTCCGGTGATCGCCGGCACCGCCAGCAGCCCATCCAGCACCGGCTCCAGCGCCGCCGAGTTCCGGGCCGTCGCCACCCGCGTGCGCCAGGAACGGGACAGAACATCCAACGCCAGCAGCCGCGCACCCGCCGCCCGAGCCTGCTCCCCGATCCCGTGAAACACAAACCGCAGCCACTCCCCCTGGGCGGCTTTACCGCGAGCGCCGTACTGCTCCCGATGGCGTGTGAAGAACGAGCTCACATCGACCGGTGCGCCTAGCGCGGCGAAGAGCAGCAACCGGTCGACGGAGAACTGATGATCCACGCACCCATACACCAGCGGCGCGGACTTTGCTTCGTTGCCGCCCGATTGTCTGCCGAGCGCATCCTGGAGGGCGATGACGTAATTCGCCACCGCCCGTACCTCGTCGCGCTCGGTTGCCGGCGTGCCCGACGCCTCGAACAGCGCCAGGTCCGCGGGCGACGTTTCGATCCCGTCCAGGCGGCACGAGGCCAAGGCCTCCTGCCGCAAGAGAGATTGCACCAGCGCGTTGCCATTCGGCAAGGCGCGGATCAGGCCCTCCAGCGTGCCGAGGGCACGGGAGGCAGTGGCCAGGTCGTGGGACAGCTCCCAATCGGGGACGATCATGAATTCAACCTTCGGGCCGTCTGGGGTTAAATATCCCGGCGCCGCAATGAATGCCCCTCGCGACTCGTTACCCTGACACCAGGATGAGCACCGTAATCCAGACACCTGCTGCTGAGCCCCGCCTTTTCGAGCGGCTCCGCACCCGCGCGGACGACGCCTTCCTCCATATGGGGGCCTTGACCGATCTGGCCATGCAGACCCTGCAGCAGATCCGCCGCGGCCCCATCGAGCGCCCCCTCATCATGGCCCAGCTCGACCAGATCGGCGTCCGCTCCATCTCCATCGTCGTCATCACGTCAGCGTTCATCGGCATGGTCCTGGCGCTCCAGACCGCCTACTCCCTGGCCGATTTCGGCGGAAAGCTCTTCGTCGGCAAAGTCGTGTCTCTATCTCTCGTGCGCGAGCTCGCTCCCGTGCTCATGTCCCTCATGGTCGGCGGCCGTGTCGGAGCCGGCATCACCGCCGAGCTCGGGACCATGAAGGTCACCGAACAGATCGACGCCCTGCGCGCCCTGGCCACCAACCCCGTTCGCAAGCTGGTCGTCCCGCGGGTCATCGCCACCACGTTCATGTTCCCGCTGCTCACGGTCATCTCCTGCGCCCTCGGCATCCTCGGCGGCCTGCTGATTGCCGTCACCAACCTGAACCTCAGCGCCAACTACTACCTGCGCAGCGTCGTGCAGTCCATCTCCTACAACGACCTCGCCTCCGGCGTCGGCAAAACCTTCTTCTTCGGCTTCGCCGTCGCGCTCATCGCCTGCTTCAACGGACTGCATACCAGCGGCGGTGCCGACGGCGTCGGCCGCGCCACCACGACCACCGTGGTCAGCGGTGCCATCACCGTCCTGATCATGGATTTCTTTCTCACGAAGCTCTTCCTGTTCCTCTTCTAGATGACCACCGAGACGTACACCAGCGAACGGCGCAATAACGAGCGCGGCACGCCCGACCGGCGGCGCCAGCCGCGCGAGCCGTTCGTCGAGTTCATCGACGTCTCCAAGGCCTACGGCAACAAGCAGGTCCTGCGCAGCGCGAGCGTCAAGGTCTACCGCGGTGAAGTCCTGGTGATCCTCGGCGGCTCCGGCTCCGGCAAGTCCGTCACCCTCCGGCACATGCTCGGTCTCGAAGCACCGGACGGCGGACGCGTCCTCGTCGAGGAAGAAGACATCACCGACCTGCCGGAAGAAGAGCTCTACCGCGTCCGCAAGAAGTTCGGGATGCTCTTCCAGAGCGGCGCCCTCTTCGACTCCATGACCGTCTTCGAGAACATCGCCTTCCCCTTACGCGAGCACACCGACATGAGCGACGACGAGATTGCCCGCGCCGTGCACGAGAAGCTCGAGCTGGTCAATCTCCCCAACAGCGAGCACCTCATGCCCGTCGACCTCTCCGGCGGCATGAAGAAGCGGGTCGGCCTGGCGCGCTCCATCGTGCTCGATCCGAAAGTCATCCTGTACGACGAGCCCACCACCGGGCTCGATCCCATCACCTCGCAGAAGATCAACGAATTGATCGTCGACTTGCAGACGAAACTCAGCGTCACCTCCGTCGTGGTCACCCACGACATTCAATCCGCCTTTTCGGTGGGCGACCGCATCGCCTTCCTGCACAAAGGCGTCTTCGAATGGATTGGAACAATGGACGAAGCGCGCGATGCGGATCACTTGCAGTTGCGTGAATTTCTGAAGGCGTCGAGCGTCGTAGCGGCGCAGCCGACGCGGTAAAGCTATGGCCACCACAAAAAATCAAAAGACCGCGCGCGTAGGGCTGCTCGTCACCGCCTCGCTGATCATCCTGATGCTGTTCCTCTTCTTCATCGGGTCGGAGCAGAAGATCTTCGCCCGGAAGAACGACTACCAGGTGCGCCTCGAGAACGTGACCGGCCTAGCCCAGGGCAACCCGGTGAAGATGTCCGGCGTGACCATCGGCGTGATCCGCGAGATCAAGCTGCCGATCGACCCGAAGCAGAAGAGCGTCGAGATCACTGTCATGATCGACCGCAAGTTCTCCGAGCGCGTGCGCGGCGACTCGCGGGTGCGCATGAAGAAGCTGGGGCTCCTGACCG
>JAXDJK010000655.1:0-6510 GCA_034665665.1 Acidobacteriota bacterium | reverse complement strand
CACAGAGGGGGACGGAGAACAGCCAATTTCAGTTTGCTGCTACGGCTTCACGAACGCCTTGGCATCCACTGCCGGGTTCACCTCGACATTTGTCAACGACAGCTCTCCCGACTTCTCCCCGTTGCGGCTGATCGTGGCAGACACCGGCAGGTTCAGGCCGCCGAAGTTCTTCCATGCGGTCAGTTCCGTCGTCACGTCGCCCGGCTGCGGCCCGCGGCCGCGGGCCACGGTGCGGAGCAGCTTGCCCGAGGCCGGATCGATGTACCAGCGCGTGCTCGCGCTGCCGGCGTGGATCTCAACGACGGCCGCGCCGTTCTCCACGCCCGTGGACGTGAACGTGTAGGCGGCGTTGTCCGCGTTCTTCAACACGGACAGCAACTCCGTCTTCAGGTCCGCGACCATCGAGTCGCGCTGCGAGCCCGGCAGGTCCTGCGTGCCCATCGGGGTGATCACGAACGCGCCGTCCGGCGAGATCACGCTCGTGACCTGGCCCATGGCCATGCTCATCTCATCGCGCCGGGCGTCCGGATAGCGAACCAGCGAATTGAGCTGCGCTTCCATCGGACCGTTTGGTGTGGTCATGGTGGTCGAGCCGGTACGGCGGAGGGAGGTCACGGCGTCGATCTTCGCCTTGCCGCCGACGAAGTCGCGTACCTTGTTCACCAGGGCCATGCCCTCGGGATTCGTCCCCGCGGGCGCAGACGGAGCAGCACCGCTCGAACCACCGCTCTTGGAGGGCGCCGCGCCCGGCTCCGGGATGGTGATGTCGATCGGCGTGACCGTGCCGAGGGACGAGAGCGGCTTCTCGAACTCCTTCTCGTTGCCGACTACCAGGATGGCCAGCTTGTCCGGCGTCACGTACTTTTTCGCCACGCGGGTGACGTCCTCGTTCGTGACCTTGCCGATCAGCTCCGGATAGCGCTGATACCAGTCCGCCGGGTAGCCGTAGAACTCGAGCTGCATCTGCTGCTGGAGCATCTTCGCGCGCGAATCCATGGAGAACACGTGTGCGTTGAGGATCGACTCCTTGGCCAGCGACAGCTCCGGCTCCGTGAACGGTGTGGTCAGCAGGCTGGCCACTTCACCGCGGAGCGCTTCCCCCGACTCCACCGTGGTGCCGCTCTTGGTGGCCATCTGCGCGCGGAAGAGACCGGGGTAATCCCAGTTCGCGCCGATGCCGCCGCCGACGCCGTAGGTGAGGCCGCGCTGCGTGCGGAGGTGCTGCATCAGCCGGCCGGAGAAGCCGCCGCTGAACATCTCGTTCATCACGACGATGGCGGGGTAGTCGGGGCTGTTGCGGGTCGTACCCGGATGGACCATGGCGATGTTGGCCTGGGTCACGTCGTCCTTCGGCACGAAGTAGATGCCGGCTTTGGCGGGGGCGATCACGTCCGCCGGCTTGGCGGCCTGCGGACCGCGGGCCCAGGTGCCGAGGGCGGCGCGGATCTTCTTCTCCATCTGCGCGGAATCGAAGTCGCCGACGAAACCGAGAATGATGTTGTTCGGATAGACGAAGCGCTTGTGGAACGCCAGCAGGTCGTCGCGGGTGATCGAAGCGATGGTCGCGTACTCCGGCTGCTGTGCGTAGGGCGAGTTGGCGCCGTAGCCGAGCTTCGATGATTCGCGGCCGAGGATCTCGCCCGCCTCGTCGTTGCGCCGGGAGATGCCGGTGGTGGCCTGCGTCTTGGCCAGATCGATCTTGTCCTGGCGGAACTCCGGGTTGCGAAGCACGTCGATGAAGATCGGCAGGACGGTGTCGAAGTCCTCCTTGAGCACGTTCATCGACACGGAGGTCGAGTCGGTGCCGCCGCTGGTCTCGAGGCGCGCGGCGCGCCCTTCCAGCTGCTCGTCGAGCTGGTCGCCGGTCTTGGTGGCCGTGCCGCCGGTGCGCCAGGCCTGCCCGTAGATGCCGACCAGGCCGGCCTTCGACGCGTCGACGTCGCGGCTGCCGCCGCGGATCATGGCCGTGCCGCGCACCAACGGCAGCTCGTGATCTTCCTGAAGGAACAGCACCAGGCCGTTGGGCAGGACCACCCGCTTCGGCTGGGGCATGGTGAAGGAGCGCAGCGGACGCGCCTTGATGTCGTGGTAATCATTCACCTGCGCGTGCGCCTGGCTGCCCAGCGCCAGAAGCGCGGCGGCCGTGGCGAGCGCGGTAGCGATTCCCGTATTGCGGAGCGATCTCATTTCGTCCCTCCCTTGGGGGCGGCGGTGGGCCGGTTCGATTCGATCATCGCGACGGTGCGGTTGGTCGGGACGAACGTGGTGGTGGCCACGCGCTTGATGTCCGCGCCGGAGACGCGGTTGATGCGGTCGACTTCGTGGAACAGCTCGCGCCAGTCGCCGTACAGGGTCTGGTAGCTGGCCAGCTGCAGGGCCAGGCCGGAGTTGCTGTCCAGCTGGCGGAGCAGGTTGGCTTTGACGCGGGTCTTCACCGACTGCAGCTCCTCGGCCGGGATGTCTTCGGTCTTGAGGCGCTCGACCTCGGCGCGCAGCGGCTCGATCAGATCGGCCGGCGTGTGGCCCGGCGTCGTGACGGCGTAGAAGGTGAAGAGGTTCGGGTACTTTTCGCCCGGGAAGCCGTTGAAGCCGGCGGCCGCGGCGGCGACCTTCTTGTCGCGCACGAGCGAGCGGTAGAGCCGCGAGGTGCGGCCGCTGGAGAGCAGCATGGAGATCACGTCGTACGTGGCGCTGTCCGGATCGGTGGAGGCGGGACGGTGGTAGCCCTCCATGTAGATCGGCTGCGATGCTTCGCGCAGCGTGACCGTGCGCTCCGCCGTCTGCGGCGGCTCGGTCGTGCGGATCGGATCCGGCTGCGGCGCTTTGGTCAGGCGGCCGAAGTACTTCTCGATGGTGGCCATGGCTTCGGCGGCGTTCACGTCACCGACCACCGACACGACCATGTTCGACGGGACGTAGTACTTGCGGGCGAAGGCTTCGGCGTCCGTGGCGGAGAAGCTCTGCAGGTCGCTCGGCCAGCCCACGCCGCTGAAGCCGTAGGGATGGGCGATGAAAGCGGTAGCCAGGAACTGCTCCATGAGGCGGCCGAACGGGCTGCTCTCGATGCGCATGCGCCGCTCTTCGGTGACGACGTCGCGCTCTTTGTAGAACTCGCGGAAGATCGGGTTGCGGAAGCGCTCCGACTCGAGGTACGCCCAGAGCTCGAAGCGGTTCGAGGGGAGGGAGAAGAAGTAGGCGGTCATGTCGGACGCGGTGAAGGCGTTCATGCCTACGCCGCCGGCGCGATCGACGACCGTGGAGAATTCGTTGGGCTCGACGTACTTGTCGGCTTCGGCCATGGCGTCGCGCCAGGCCTTCTCCAGCTCCTTGACCTTCGCTTCGTCACGGCCGGTCTCGGCGTGGCGGGCGCGGTCGTACGCTGCATACGTCGTTTCGACTTTCGCCAGGGCCTGTTTCTCGGCGTTCCAGTCTTTGGTGCCGATGCGGTCCGAGCCCTTGAAGGCCATGTGCTCGAACATGTGCGCGAGGCCGGTGATGCCGGGGACTTCCTGGGCCGACCCGGCGTTGACGACGGTGGCGTACGAGAAGACCGGCGCGTCGTGCCGTTCCATGATGATGACGGTCAGGCCGTTGTCGAGTTTGCGGACCGTCGTTCGCTTTTCAAATGCGCTGAGGTCCTGCGCCTGCACGTTGACGGCGGCGAAGACCAGCAGCACGGCGAGCGGCCACAATCTGCTTCGAACTGCTCTCATGCGGATTCCTCCTGTGTGGAATGACTGCGGAGCGGCATTGTATGGCGACCGCTCTGCTACACTCCGTTCCGGTCCCGTAAACACCACAATTTTGGAGGCTGTCCTGCAGACTTTGCGTCTTGCTGTGCTCGCCGTTGCTCTCTTTTCTGCCACTGCTGGGTTTGCCGTGCCGGCTCCGTGCGACCTCTCGCCGTACCTGCCCGCGAGCAAGCACGAAGCGGCCTTCGAGCACGCGCTGCGGCTGTTCATTTACGCGAGGTGCTACGAGACGCTCGGCTGGGAGAAGGACAAGCTGGCGCTCCGCGATACCGGTCCGTGGATCGCGGGCTGGAGCTACGGCACGCATCCGGCCGTGCGCATCTGGTACTCACCCGAGGCCATCGCCTGGATGGAGAAACCGGAGGCGACGCGCGGGACCATTCCGGACAACGCGATCATCGTCAAGGAACAGCACTCGCCGCCGGCCAGCGCGAACAACGACGTCGGGAGCTGGACGGTGATGGTGCGCGACAACCAGGCGGTGTGGGACGGCTGGTACTGGGCGTTCTACAGCGCGCCGGGGAAGGACGATCCGCCGCCTCCACCGACTCCGCCGGCGCCCGAGCCAGGCGACACGAGCTATCCGGACTCAATGTTTGGCAACTACTGCGTGAACTGCCACGCGTCGACTACCAACCCCGAGGTCACGTACGCGGCCTCGTCCAACATCCACGGCAGGTCGATGTCGTACACGGTGGTGAATCCGTCGATGTCGGATCCGACGGTGTCCACGGATCTACATCCGGATGCGCACGAGGCCAAGGGCGCGGACGCTGCCCCTGCCGCGCCGAAGCTCAACACTTCGACGGTCACGCAGTTCCTGGCGATGATGGCGCCCGGCGTGACCCCCGGTTCGTACGACAACTTCCCGGGCGTGCGGTGGGATCACGTCGTTGCTGGTGCGCGTCCCCACGGCCCGGCGCAGTTCCTGACCTCCGACCAGTGCCTCGGCTGCCATGACGCCACGCAGAACATGGATATGCCGCCGAACATGATTTACCCGGCCAGCGGCAACAAGCGCGGCACGGCCAACGCCGGGAACACGTACAACCTCTCGCCCTACGGCGAATGGCGCAACTCGCTCATGGGCCTGGCCGGACGCGATCCGGTCTTCTTCGCCCAGCTGGCCAGCGAGCGCACCCTGCATGACCAGAATCCCGAGCTGCCGGTCACGATCCAGAACACCTGCTTCCGCTGCCACGGGGCCATGGGCCAGCGCCAGCTTCACCTCGACAGCGGCGGCAAGACGCCGTTCGCCGCGGAGATGGTGATGCAGTGGCAGCAGGACGAGCCGTACGCAAAGTACGGGGCGCTGGCGCGCGAGGGGATCTCGTGCACGGTCTGCCACCATATTGCCCCCGAGGGGCTCGGCACGCCGGCCACGTTCACGGGGCAATTCAACGTCAACAAGCCGAATGAGATTTACGGTCCGTACACCGATCCGCTGAAGCTGCCGATGGACCACGGCCTGGGCATGACGCCGGTGGCAGGTCCGCATCTGAAGTCGTCGGCGCTGTGCGGGTCCTGCCACGCCATCAAGCTGCCGGTGCTCAACGCGAAAGGCGTGCAGGTGGGGGAGGAGTACGAGCAGACCACGTATCTGGAATGGCTGAACAGCGACTTCCAGAACGAGGTCAAGCCGTTCGGCAGCACGGTGCAGACCTGCCAGGCCTGCCACATGCCCGGCACGTTCAAGATGCAGGGCTTCGACGCGCAGCAGCTGGCGTTCCGCATCGCAAATATCGAGGACGACACGTACGCGGACGTGGAGAACCGCGCGCCCGACAAGGACATCACCATGCCGATCCGCGATGTGTATTCGCGGCACACGCTGGTGGGGATGAATGTGTTCGTGCTGGAGATGTTCCGCCAGTTCGCGGCGGACCTCGGCGTGCGCACGAAGGATCCGATGAGCGGCTACTGGCAGGGCACCCAGGGCCTCGACCTGACGCAGCAGTCGATGGTGGACCTGGCCACGAACCAGACCGCGGCGGTCGAGATTCTGTCGATGACGAAGAATGAGAAGACTCTCGACGTGAAGGTGCGGGTCACGAACAAGGCCGGGCATGCCTTCCCCTCGGGCGTGTCGTTCCGCCGCGCCTTCGTCGAATTCGAGGTGCTGGATGCGCAGAAGCATCCGCTCTGGGCCTCGGGCGCGACGAACAACTTCGGCGTGATCACGGATGGCGTGAAGGGCGCGATGCTGCCGACGGAGTTCCTCGAGCAGCAGCAGTACCAGCCGCACTACGAGGTGATCACGAAGCAGTCGCAGGTGCAGATCTACGAGGAGCTGGTGAAGAACCCGGAAGGGCAGTTCACGACGAGCTTCCTGGCACTGGCCGACAAGGTGAAGAGCAACCGCCTCCAGCCCCGCGGCTGGAAGAAGTACGGCCCGTGGGCGGAGGAGACGAAGCCGCACGGCGGCGCGGCGAAGGATCCGGACTACGCGAACGGCAGCGGAGCCGACACGATCGTCTACTCGATCCCACTGGCGGACCTCAAAGGCACGCCCGCCGCGGTGAGCGCCACGATCTTCTACCAGACCATCCCGCCGTACTACCTGCGCCAGCGCTTCACGGACTCGACGATGCCGGATACCTACCGCCTGATGGAAATGACCGGCAGCCTGAAGACGGGCGACACGCCCTTCCCCCACTGGAAGCTGCGAGTCACGGGGGCGACGAAGCCGGTGGAGTGAGCGGGTTTGTCATCCCGAGCGTGGGGGGGGGGGGGGGGGGGGGGGGGGGGGGGGGGGGGG
>JAXDJK010000654.1:0-6708 GCA_034665665.1 Acidobacteriota bacterium | reverse complement strand
TGAAGCTGGCCACCGTATTGCCGGTGGTGATGTCCACCTTCAGCATCGTCCCGCCGTTCGACGTCTCCACGCCCGGCGCGTGGCTGTTGGCCAGGCCGACGTAGATGAAACCGTCGACGACGGCGGGTGTGGAGAGGATCGACCCCGGTACGTTCACCGAGGCGATGTTCTGGAGATTCTTGATCGTCGAGGAGGAGATGTTGCTGTCCGTCACCTCGCCGGTGTGCGCGGGATCGCCGTGATACATCCACCAGTTCTGCGGCATGTTGACTCCTCTGACTTACGCGTGCGGACGGCGCTTGAGACCCCAGCTGAAGTCGGTCAGCGCGGCGTTGTAGTGACAGCTCATGCAACTGTTGCCGCCTGCTCCGGCGGCGTCGTTCTGCGACTGAAAGTACGTCTCCATGGTCACGTTCACCGCCCCCGTCTGGGGGAACGGTGCGCCCGCCCAGCAGGGGTAACTGCCGCGGTCTTCGATCGGCTTGTAATTGCCCGCGTTGAACGGCCACTGCGTGACGATCAGCTGATAGTTCGCCCAGACCGTGCCGGTGAGCGACTTCTGGAAGAGCGCGTTCGCGTCGACCGTGGACTGCCCGGCCGGCGTGTTCGGGATCGCATTCAGTCGTGCCGCCTGCACCGGCGTGCGGTTGGCCGGATTCGGATCGAGCGTGGTCGACTGCGGCCGGTTCGCGAAGCCGTGGACATTACTGCAATCAGAGGTGGCGCAGGCGGGGAGGAGCCCCGGCCTCTGCGGCGTCGTCAGCACGTCCACCTGCTCGAACGTCGACCACACCCACTCCGGAAAGTCCTGCAGCTTCTGCACGATGTGCATCCCCACCAGCCCGACCTGTTTGGCCGTGCATTGCTGGTTCTGCGGATTGAACACCTGCGCCTCGGTCACGTAATAGCGGTTCCAGTCCGCCTGCGGCACGCCGGTCATGTCCCGCCAGGCCGCCTTGATCATCATCGCCCCGAGCTGATCCTGCTCGCCCGGATGGATGGACGCCGCCGTGGACATCGGCATGGTCTTCTGCGTCGGCGGGCTGAGGTTCTTCGCCAGGTAGAGCCAGGAGGTGGGCTGGTTGTCCGTGCCGCGCATGTACTCGTACGCGGCCCGGTTGTAGCGGACCTCGTAGAAAAGGTAGTTGCTGTTCGTGTCCACGAGCGGGAACGAGAAGGCCTGGACGCCATCGTTGAGGACCGTGTTGCCCTTCGACGACATCACCAGCTCGCGCTGCCCCGGCTTGGCGGCCGCGCATTGCGCCGGGATCTTGACGTCGTACGAATCGAACGGCGTCGGCCGTGCGCTGCCCTGGTTGAACAGCTCCCAGTTCGCTTTGTACGTGCCCCACACCGTCGGCGCACCGTTTTTGGCGCTGGTGAAGGTGCTGACGTTCGCGGGCTGGTTCGGATTGCCGCGCCCCTGCGTTGCGGCCGGCCAGTTCAGGGCGATGAACTCCTCCCATGAGAACCAGTCAAAGTACGGCCGGATCTGCACCTGCGAGTTGACCACGTTCGGGAGCGGCACGTAGAGCGGGATGTTGCCGCTGACCTGCACCGCCGGGATCTGCGACGGCCCGCCGGCCGAGGTGGTGAAGCCGCATGGTGAGAGCGCGGTGTCCAGCGTCCCATTCACCGCGGTGGTGCCGGCGGTGGCGGTGGTAGCGGTGGCGGGAGCCGGTGCCTTCGCCGTGACCGGACTCTCCGGAGTCTGGCGGCAGGCGACCAGCGCGGCCGCGGTTAGCGCGAGGATCAGGAACGAACGGACGCTCATAGCCATGATCGGATCCTTTCGATCAGCACACACACATGTAGATGGTTGGAGGGGGCCCGCTGTGAGTGTAACAAACTGTGCAATTCCGGAGCGTGACAATTCCGGGAGCGCTACACTCTCCGCACGCGCCTCCTCCGCATCACCGTTCTCTTCCTCGCGCTCACGGCCGCCGGTGTGGCAGTGGGGGAGGAGTACGTCCACTTCGCCTCCATCGTGGTCCGCTTCGACATCGCCGACGATGGCGCCCTGCACGTCACCGAACGGGCCGACCTCGAGATCCCGGCCGGTGTCACCACCGCGGAGCGCTGGTACTGGGCCGACGCCGAACAGCGCCTCACCTTTAATCGACTCACGCGCGTCGATGGCACGCACCAGGAAGAGCGCTTCCAGTCGCCCGGCCCCGGCATCATCAAGTGGCAGGTCTCGCCCGGCACCGCCACCTACGTCATCGAATTCACCGTCGCCGATGGCGTGATCCCCGCATGTAGCATCCCGCGCGGCCGGCTCACCCACGACGCCAGCGGCCTCCTCTCCGATCCGAAGCAGCGCGCCCGTGCGCTCCTCGACCTGTGGCGCGAGGCCGCCGCCAATCCGCGGCGCCGCTACCTGGTCGACTATCAATACCAGATGCCGCCCGTCAGCGAGCAAGGCACGGACATCGAGTTGCAGCTCTATTGGAGCGGGAAGTGGGAGCCGGTGCACACCATCACCGGCGACACCATCGCCCGCAAGATCGAGCACGACGCGATCGAGACCACCCGCTGGCGCGTGACCCACCTCTTCGACTACAGCGGCGACGGTACGCCCGCGGCCATCGACGTCCGCTATCACTTTCTGCGCGCCCTCTTCGTGGCCGGCTTCCCGGTGGCCTGCCTCCTGCTCTGGCTGGCGTTCTTCCTCCGCGAATTCGTCCGCCGCGGTCCCGCCGCCGCCGGCGAAGTGGACGAGCGCTTCCTCCAGGACACCCTCTACAGCGAAGCGCCGGAAGTGATCGCCGCGCAATGGAACGGCAAGCCGCCGTACCCGAGCATCGAGCGCTTCCTGCGCCGGCTCGAGAAACGCGGCAAGCTGCGCATCGGCATCGAACAGCGCGGCGACGAGCAGGACCCGCTGGTCACGCTCCGTCTCCTCGCCCCGCGTGAACAGCTCACCTCTTACGAGCGTGCCGGCATCGACGCCCTGATCCCCGAGGGCTGGGAGACCACCAGCGACGCCATCGCTGGACGCCGCGGCGACGATGGCTTTGATCCCACCGAGTCGATCCGGGGCGAGCTCCAGCGGATCGCCATCGAGTACGGCGCCAAGAACGGGTCGCCGTGGTATTCGAAGCTGACCTCCTTCGCCCTCTTCGCCGGCGGCATTTACCTGCTGCTGCTCGAGACGGTGCGCTACCAGCGCGAGCCGGCGCTCCTGGCCGGCGGCTTGATCTTCACCTCGATGCTCACCAGCGTCTGGCCCAATCTCACGGTGCGCCGCGCCCTCCGCGATCAGCTCCGCTGGGCGCTCGTGCTGCTCGTGCCGGCCCTCGTCTGCACCGCCGCGATGGTCTTCGTCTACATCGCGACCGAACGCCCCCCGGGCCTCTACGCCGCCGCCGGTCTCTCGCTGATGCTCCTTGCTACGTACAAGGCCGTCCTCGCCGCCACCGCCACACGCGAGCCCGCACCCGTTCGTCAACGCCTTCGCGATCTCACCCGCGCCCGCACGTTCCTCCGCGCGGAGCTCAAACGCGAGCACCCGCGCGTTCACGCGGACGCCGCCCCCTGGCTCCAGGCCCTCGGTCTTCGCGCACCCGCCGGCGCCCGCCCCGCGCCGCCCGACGAAGGCTGGGGCGAGTCGCTCGTGGCATGAGCGCGTGGCGTGAATCCGCCGTGATACCGTCTCCTTCCTCCATGACATGGCGCGACGGTTGGGTCGCCTTCTGGCACCGGCTGCCGCCGTTTCGAGGGCGGCTTGCGATCGCGAGGATCGGCGGGCAGTGGCTCTTCTCCACGCGCCGCCATCCCATCGCCTTCGCCACGCTCGCCAACGGCTACCGGCTCAAGCTCGACCTCCGCTGGAGCGACTACGACTCGCTCTACTACTTCCGCACCTACGAAGACCCCCTATTGCAGCTCATCCGGCGCACGCTGGATACCGCCGGCGCTTCGTTCGTCGACGTGGGTGCGAATGTCGGCCTGTTCTCCCTGGCCGCCGCCGACGTCCTCATCCGCCGCGGCGGACGGGCCCTGGCCATCGAGCCGCTGCCCGCCAACATGGCCTTTCTTCGCGAGTCGATCGAGGTGAATCACCTCGGCGAGACGATCGCACCCGTGCAAGCCGCTGTCGGCGACGCCGCGGGGACACTCGATCTCTGGTCGATGAGCACCGGCGCGATCGCCAACGCCGTGCCCCTGGGCTGGCGGACGGGTGAGCATCAGCAGCCGACCGCCGCCGACCGCATCACCGTGCCGATGGTCACCCTCGATTCGCTCGTGCGCGACCACGGCATCACCAACGTCCGTTTCGTGAAGATCGACGTCGAAGGCGCCGAGCAGTTCGTGCTCGAAGGGGCGCGCGAGCTTCTGGCCCGCGACCGTCCCCTGGTCTACGCCGAGATGCACCGCGTCTTCAGCGCCGCTAATGCCACCGGCGCGACCGACCTGGCCGCCTTCGCCGCGTCGCTCGGCTACGACGTGCACTACCTCGCCCCCGGCGGGCACGTCGTGACCGCCCCGCCGGACGCGGCCTCGCAGTCGCTCGACGCCATCCTGGTGCCGCAACGCGCACGTTGAATTGCTACTACAGCTGTAGTAGCATCAACCACAGATGGCCACGCAACCGCTGACGAAGTTCGAGCTCGAAATGATGGATGTCCTCTGGCGTCTCCGCGAAGCCTCGGTGCGCGAGGTCCAGGAGGCGTTGCCCGATGTGAAGCGTCCCGCCTACACCACCGTGCAGACCATCATCCAGCGCCTGGAGCAGAAAGGCGCCGTCCGCCGCACCCGCAAGATCGGCAACGCGCTGATGTTCGAGCCCGCGGTGACCCGCAAGTCCGTCTACCGCCGCGTCGTCGACGAGCTGCTGGCCCTCTTCGGCGGCTCCGCCCAGCCCGTGGTCGCCCATCTCCTCGAGACCGGCAAGCTCACCCTCGCGGACCTCAAGGCCCTCGAGGAGCAGGCGCGCAAGAAGACGAAGGGCAGGTCATGACCGCGCACCTCGTGCTCTCCACGCTCGTTCTGGCGATGGCCATGCTGGCCGCGCGGGTGCTGCCCCTCCGCGCCCGCACCCGTTACGCGCTCCTGCTCCTGGCGCTCCTCAAGTTCGCCCTCCCCGCGGCGGCGATGACGGCCGCGCTCCGTCTCCTCGGTCTCGACTCCGCGCGCGTCGTGGCCGCAATGCCCTTCCGCATCCTCGGCGCCACCACCTTGTCTACTGCTGCGCCACCTGCACCGAACTGGCTCCTCGTCATCTGGGCCACCGTCGCCACGATCCTCTTCGCCCGCTGGCTGATCCGCCGGCACCGCACCATCGCCGCCGCCCTTCGCACGTCCCACGCTCCCTCACCCCGCGAGCACGAAGCCCTCGCCGCCGCCCGCGACGTTCTCGGCATCCGCACGACCATCGCCCTCACGCGCTCGCCCCTCGCCGAAGCCCCGGCCGTCCTGCGCATCGTCCACCCCGTGATCGTGCTCCCCGAAACCGGCTGCGACACGCTGACGGACGATGAGCTGCGCTCGCTCTTTCTCCACGAGTGCGCGCACGTGGCCCGCCGCGACAATCTCCTCGGCGTCCTGCACGCCCTGGCCGGCGCCGCCCTCTGGTTCCACCCCCTGGTCTGGCTCGCCGTTCGCCAACTCGCCGCCGCCGCCGAAGAAGCGTGCGACCAGACCGTCGCCGACACCCTGCCCGCCACGGAGCCGTATCTCACCGCCCTCGCCAAGCTCACCCGCGCCGCCCTCGGCCCTCACCCCGCCGGCGTCTCCTGCATGGCCGCCGCACACCTCAAACAAAGATTGGAGCACCTGATGGCCTACGACCGCCTCCGCCGCACCGCCCTCTCCCACCGCGCCGTCCTCACCCTCACCCTCGCCGCCATCCTCGCCACCACCTGCACCACCGCTCCCGCCCCCATCCGCGCCGTCCCGAAAACCACCCACACCGCCACCAGCTACCACGGCGACCCGATCAGCCTCAACCTCAAAGACGCCCAACTGAGCGACGTCCTCAACTCCTTCGCCCAACTCACCGGCTACTCCATCACCCTCGCCCCCGGCATCACCGGCACCGTCACCATCGACGTCGCCGACGTCCCCTGGGACCAGGCCCTCGACGTCATCGCCCGCCAAAACAACCTGACCGTCGCCATCGAGGGCAAGACCATCCGCGTGTACCGGTAGCCGTGCGCCGGACAACGCTCCGGGTAGTTCGCCGCGCTCTTCGTTATCCCGCGTAGACTTTCCCGATGACCGGTTTCACATTCACGCGGCTCCCTCTGTTGATCCTGCTGGCGACGACGCTTCGCGCCTCACCCGCCACCCCCCTCACCATCGGCGACACCTTCACCATCGGCTCCAAGGCACTCGCCGAGACGCGTCGAATCAACGTCTACCTCCCTCCGGGCTACAACGAATCGACCGCGCCCGTTCCGGTGCTCTACATGCCGGACGGCGGGATGGCCGAGGACTTTCTGCACGTGGCGGGGTTGGTGCAGATCTCCGTCACGAACGGCACCATGCGGCCCTTTCTGCTGGTCGGGATCGAGAACACCCAGCGGCGACGCGACATGACCGGGCCGACGGAGAACGCGGAGGACCGGAAGATCGCGCCGGTGGTGGGCGGGTCGGCCGCGTTCCGGAAGTTCATTCGCGAGGAGCTCATGCCGGAGATCCGCAAGCGCTATCGCACCACCAGCGAGACGGCCATCGTCGGCGAATCGCTGGCGGGGCTGTTCG